>JALVEB010000023.1 GCA_027008705.1 Sedimenticola sp.
TGGCCCAGGCGATTCTTGACAAGGACCCCGGCAACAAGCCAGCCCGGAATCTGTTGGCCTCGATCTATCTGGAACAGGGCGACCACGCCAAGGCGCGCAAGCTTTACAACAGCCTGCTGCGAGACGCCGAAAACTATCGCCCGGCGCAACTCAACCTGGCCAAGCTGGACTGGCTCGAAGGCCGCCGCGACAGCGCCCGCAAGCGCCTCAATGAGATGCTCGCAAGAAACCCCAACGCCATCCGGCCGATGATCGGTCTGGCGCGCATCGCCGAGGCCGAAGGCAACCCTCGCGCGGCGCGCCGCTGGCTCGAGAAAGCCGTGGGCATCGACCGACGGAACATCGTCGCCGGCACGCGGCTGGTCGACTTCTATCTGCGCCACGGCGAAAAGGAAAAAGCCCTGGATCTGGCGCTCCAACTCAAGGAGTTCCACTCGGAAGACCACCGCGTACTGATGGCGCTGGCGCGCGCCTATCTCGCCAACGGCCAACTCCCGCAGGCCACCTCGCTGATGAAGCGTATGACTACCTTGGCCAGCTACAACCCCGACCAACTGCTGGAAATCGCCCGCCTCCAACTGAAAGCCGGCTTGACCGGCGACGCGCGCTGGAGCCTGGAGAAATCCCTGGTCACCGACAACGAGAACTTCGAGGCCCGTGAACTGCTCGTGCGCATCGCGTTGAAGGACGGCAACTACCGCGCCGCCGACAATCAGCTGGTGCAGATGGAAGCGCTGTTCCCCAACAGTCCGCGCCTCCATCTGCTGCGCGGCGACTACTACATGGTGCAGGGCCAGTACGCAGCCGCGGAGGTTTCATTCCGCAAGGCCTTCGAAGCCACGCCCTCGCTGGCGACCAGCACCCGGCTGTTTCGCAGCCTGGTTGCGCAAAACCGGCTGGACGACGCCATCGAACTCCTGCGGGAGTGGACCCGAAAGCATCCCAAGGCCCTGCCCGCCCAGCGCATGCTGGCCGAAGCCCTGCATCAGGCCGGCCACCTGAAGGAAGCGAAACACTACTATGAAGCACTGTCGAAACGCTTTCCCAAAGACCCCGGCCTGCTCAACAACCTGGCCAACGTCTATCTCGCGCTGGGAGACCCCAAGGCCATGAAACTGGCGCATCGCGCGCACGAGCTGGCGCCGACGGATCCAGCGATAGCCGACACCCTTGGCTGGCTGTACGTCCTTGCGGGCGACTACGAAACCGGATTGAAATACCTGCGCGACGCCCACTCCCGCGACGCCAAATCGAACGAGATCCGTTACCATATTGCGGTCGCCCTGGAAGGCCTGGGGCGAACCGGGGAAGCAAAACGTCAGCTGCAGAAAGCCTTGGCCCAGGATCGCCCCTTTCCCGGAAGATCCGACGCTATCCGCCGCCTGGCGCTTTTGGAGAACCGCTAATGTGGAAATTTACTCGTCGCCCATGCCGGGCACACCAGGCCCGATCAAGTACCGCGGATCGGGCCGCGGCGTAATCTCGCGGCTCCGCCGGTTCCGCTACGCTTGAACCGGCCTATGAAGGTGGAAATGCAACAACTCAGCTTGACCGTTCAATGACAGAGGTAACTGCTCAGATCACCGCTGAAATGCGTCAGATCAAGGCAACGGGAGTCTGCAAGGGTAAGTGACTCTACTCGTCGTCCATGAATTTTCGGATTTTCGAGACCGTTCCTCGCGCCCGTGGGCCAGGCGCGGAAGCGAGTCATAGCCCATTCCATGGCGAGTTTCCGCAACAACGCCCACGGGTGCGAGGGGCGGGTGCAGTGGCCGAAAATTCATGGGCGGCGAGTATATTATTGAACGCAGAGCCGACGTATTTCAGCGGTTAGCCCGCATTTCTCACCAGTGTTCGTAGCGAGACGGATCCAGGGGGCGTCCTGGGTGGCTTTCGCGACCGGGGAGCGCGCAGGCATGGCCGACACGATGTCGAGCACTCCGACCGAGCGGAAGCCAGCCAGGGCGTGCCATTGGGTCGTCGCAGTAGAAGGATGGTAAGAAATGCGGGTCAGCTGAGGAGTTACTGGGCAATGGGCCTTGCCGATGGCTGCCAGGCTTAGGCTCCCGCCCCTTTTCAGACAGCCCGGTTCCCCGGTCCGCTTCGCGCCACAGCCCTTTCAGGCATCCGATTTTCGGTTGTAATCGTCGTCGAAGCGGATGATATCGTCCTCGCCGAGGTAGCTGCCGGACTGTACCTCGATGATCTCCAACGGGACACATCCCGGGTTTTCGAGGCGATGCGAGGCGCCGAGGGGGATGTAGGTCGATTGGTTCTCGGTGAGCAGGAATTCCTCGCCATCGCGCGTTACCCGCGCGGTGCCGGTGACCACGATCCAATGCTCGGCGCGATGGTGATGCATCTGCAAGGAGAGCTTGGCGCCGGGGTTCACGGTGAGGCGCTTGACCTGGTAGCGGTTGCCGAAGCCGATGCCTTCGAAGCTGCCCCAGGGACGGTGCACGCAGCGATGGAATTCATGTTCTATGCGTCCGCTCTTTTTCAGGTAGTTGGCAACGGCCTTGACTTCCTGCGCCCGGTCCTTGTGGGTGATCAACACGGCGTCGGGGGTTTCGACGATAATCAAGTCGTCGACGCCGACGACCGCCACGAGACGTTCCTCGGCGTGTACGAGGTTGTCACTGGCGTTGAGGGTGAACACGTCACCATGCAGTACGTTGCCGTTTTCGTCGGCCGGGTTGACCTCGCACAACGCGGGCCAGGCGCCGAGATCGGACCAATCGGCATCCATCGGCAGCACCACGGCGCTGGATTCGGCAGCCGGCAGGGCCGAAAGCGGCTCCATCACCGCGTAGTCGATGGAATCGGCGCGGGTGGCTTCGAAGGCTTCGGCCCGGGGGCGCAGGAACAGACCGTCTCGTTCGGCTCCCGCCATTGCGTCACGCGTGCTCTTGAGGATGTCGGGCGCATACTCCCGCATCAGCTCCAGCCAGCGCGAGGCGGTGACCAGAAAGATACCGCTGTTCCACAGGTAGTCGCCGGAGGCGAGGTATTCGGCGGCGGTCGCGGCATCCGGCTTTTCGACGAAGGCGGCGAGACGGCGCGCACCCTGCCCGTCGATGGGTTCGCCGGCGCGGATATAGCCGAAACCGGTCTCGGGATGGGTCGGGACGATGCCGAAGGTGACGATGTTCCCCGCTCCGGCCAGGCGGCAACCGGCGGCGACGAGTTCGCGGAAACCCGGTTCGTCGCCGATCCGGTGGTCCGCCGGCATCGCCAGCAGCGCCGGATCCCGCCCGTCGGCCGTCGCGGCCAACGCGGCCAGTGTCAGCGCCGGCGCGGTGTTGCGTCCGACCGGTTCGAGGAGGATCGCCGCCGGGGTCTTGCCGATCCCGGCCAGTTGTTCGGCAACGAGAAAGCGATGCGCCTCGTTGCAGACCACGATCGGCGCCAGCAGTTCGCACGCCTCGTCGAGTCCATCGACGCGGTTCGCGGTCATCTGCAGCATGGTCTGATCGCCGCACAGCGCGAGAAACTGCTTTGGATGGGCCTCGCGTGACAGAGGCCACAGGCGCGTGCCCGAGCCGCCCGACAGGATCACCGGTTGTAGCAACATGATTTGTCCCAAGGTTCGAAATGCCGCCAATTAGGCCGCAGGAACCGGAGGCTGTCAAACCCCCTCGACGAAACTCATTGCACCTGGAAGAGTTTGCCGAAGTTGGCGATGCGCAGAATCTCTGCGATGGTGTCATTGGCGTTCTTCAGCTTTACCTGGTTGCGCGCGGCGTACTCCCGTAGTTGCAGCAGCATGCCCATGGCCGAGCTGTCCATGTACTCGGTGTTCTTCAGATCGACGACGTAGCTTTTGTCGCCCTTGGGATCGCTCTTGTAGGCCTTGACGAACTCCTGATGGGCGGTGAAATCGAAGCGGCCATCGATGCGGATGGTCTTCTCTTTCTGATCGGAGGAAAGCGCGGTGGAAACAGCCATTCGTAGTGCTCCTCGTCGGCAACGGCCGACAATCGATAGGGTGGATGTGGGGTCACGGCGCTCAGGACGCCGCGCCCGTTTTCACTTGTGGATCGGTCTGCGCGTGCCGCCAGGTGTAGACCACCTCGATGTGATTGCCGGGCGGAAACACCATGACACTGTCGCAGAGTTCGCGCAGCAGGCAGAAGCCGCGTCCGCTCAGCTTCTCGTCGGCGGCGCCGAGTTCGCATCGGCAGCCCTTCAACAGGGTGGGATTGAAACCTTCCCCGCTGTCTTGCATCTGGATCATCAGGCGGCCGCCCTCGCGGTCCGGACGATGGTTCAGTGAAAGACGGATCCAGCCATCGCGCAACGCGCGCAGGCGCTCGGCACGCAGTCGATAGTAGGCATCGAAGCCTTCGGCATCGCTTTTCATCGCGCTGTCGAGTCCGAGCACACCGTGGTCCAGCGCATTCGAGAAGAGTTCGGCGAGCACGGTATATAGCCGTTCGCGGTGGCTTTGAAGCGCCTCGACCTCGTTCAGCAGATGGGCGATCAGGGGTCGGGGATCGAGGTCCCGCAGCGCCGCCGCATCGAGATGCAGATCGATGTGCCATTCGCTGTCGCAGTGCGCGGTATGCGGCGTGGCCAGCTGATAAGGCCGCATCATGGCGGGCGCCGGAGTCGCCGGGCAGGTATATTCCAACAAGGTGGCGTCGTCGTTCTGCGCATGCCCGGCGCGAAAGCGATCGAGGCTCGCGCCGATGAAGTCGAACGCGGTCTCGCGCGGAGCGGCGGCGATCGCCTGCTCGAGACGGTTCATGCCGTACATCTCGCCGGCCGGATTCTCGGCCTCGGTCACGCCGTCGGTGAACAGGTAGAGCCGGTCCCCCGGCGCCAGCGACAACATATCGAAGCTGCGCTCGAACAGTTCATCGCCACCGACGCCCAGCGGGAGATGACGCGCGGCGATGCGCTCGATCGCGCCGGCGCGGCGCCGCACCAGCAGATCCGGCACGCCGCCGGCCCAGACCACGGCGGAATCCCCCTGAGCGCTGATCTCGACGCCGGCGGCGACGACGAACATCCCGGTCGGCATCAGCACCGAGAGACGGCGGTTGATCTCGGCCATGATATCGACGATGCCGAAACCCTTGGCCGACATCGCATGGAAGATCTCGGAGGTCGGCAGGCTGCCGATCGAAGCCGCCAGGCCGTGGCCGGTGAAATCGCCGAGCAGGATCTGCAGATCGCCATTGGGTTTGCGCGCGCCGAGCAGCAGATCGCCGTTGAACACCGCCATCGGCGAGATGCTGTAACGGATGTTCCCGGCGTCGAGGGCGTCGCGCTTCATCACCGCGTCGAAGATCGAGGTGGCGACCTCCTGCTCGCGCTCGACCATCTCCTCGTAACGCAGCAGTTGGCGCTCTTGCTCGGCGAGCCGCTGGCTGCGCTCGCGATGGCGCAGCAAGGCGTGGATGCGCGCCATCAGGATGGTCTCGTTGACCGGGATGGTGATGAAATCGTCGCCGCCGGCCTCCAGGCAGGTAGCCAGGGATTCATCGTCGTTCAACGAGGTGACGAACATCACCGGGATGATGCTGTCTCCCGCCGCCTGCTTGATGCGGCGCACCGCCTCGTAGCCGTTCATCACCGGCATGTTGACATCCATCAGGACGATATCGGGATGCGCCCCGAGCACCGCCTCGACCGCCTCGGCGCCATCCCGCGCGGTGGCGATGCGGCAGCCATGCGATTTCAGAATGCCTTTCAGCACCTGGCGGTTCGCGCTGCTGTCATCGACGATCAGGACCTTCGGACCCTGGGCATCGCGTGGATAGGGAATGATATTGTCGGCGGCATGGGCCACGGGCTTCACCTTGTTGTCTGGGCCGCCGCATGACGACAGCCAGGGAATTCGACCAGGACGGCGGATCAGAACAGTTCGATCTCACCCTCGGATATGTCGGTTTGTTCAACCGGCTTGGAAAGCCGCGCGCGCGCCGCCTCCCAGCCACCGCGCAGCTCCGCGGCCAACGCCTCGCCGGCCGGCTCGCCATCGGCGCGCCGCGTGGCGATCCATTCTTCCATCGCCTGCTGAAAGCGTTCACCGCCTTCCCCGGCGATCGCCAGCTGTTTGTCGGCGTAGCTCACCAACTGCGTGACCAGATCCTCGAATTGTAGCGAGCGCACCGCCTGACCGACCGAGCCATCGATCTCTCCGTTGATGCGCGAGACCGCCTCCAGGCTGCTTTCGAGCTTGTCGTTGAACAACGCGATCTGCTCGATCATCTCGTCGACCCGGGCCTTCGAGCGGATCGCGAAGTTCATATCCTTGGAGGCCAGCTTGCGCACCGCTTCGCGGGCGTCTTCGATATGCGTCTTCGAATCGCCCAGCGCCGAGCGGATCTGTTCGCTGAAGCGGCTCGATCGCTGCGACAGAGCGCGCACCTCATCGGCCACCACCGCAAAGCCACGCCCGGCCTCCCCGGCCCGCGCCGCCTCGATCGCGGCGTTCAGCGCCAGCAGGTTGGTCTGGTCGGCGATCTGATTCATGTCGTCGAGCAATGATTCGGCCGACGCCAAGCGTTCGACCACATCGTCGATATGCTGCACCATCCCCATGCTCTCGGAGCTGGTGTGCACGATGTGGTCGACGAAATAGCGCAACACCTCATCGGTTTCGCCGGCGAACTGCGAAAAGGAGATCTTGCCGTCGCCGTCCCCCATCGCGTCCATGATCGACATCACCACGGTATGCTGTTCGCGCGTCTGGGCGTGCAGATCGTTGAAACTGGATTGCAGCGAAACCACCGAATCGGATACCAGTTCGTTGATCTGCTTCAGACTGTCATGAACGCCCTGGTAGGTCGCATCGAGTTCCCCGGCTTGCACCGAACCCAGCTCCGCGAGCGTATCGAGCGAACCCGCCCGCCTCGCGCCGGCTTCCCGTTCCTGCTGGTCCGAAGGAACCCGTGCCGCCATCCAGGCGCAGGCCACGACGAACGCCGCCCCCGACGCCAGCACCACCAGCGGCGTGCCTTGAAGCCAGGCGAAACCGAGCAAGGCCAGGCCAAAGAGACTGATGACGCCCATCCGGCGCGGATTGAGTTGCTTGCTTGCCACTGTATTGGCGTCCATTGCGGTTCGATGCAGTATCTAGCGGTCCATCGGCGCGGGAACTTTACCCGAATGTTTCATCGGGAGTGCAATCTACTCCTCGCCCATGGATTTTCGGTTTTTCGCGGGCGTTCCTCGCGTCCTTGGACCAGGCGCGGAAACGAGTCACAGCCCATTCGATGACGGGTTTCCGCAACGACACCCACCGGCGCCAAGCGGCGCGCTACAGATAGTTGAACAGCGACAAGCCCTGGATCTTCACGAAAGACTGTTGCGCGGCCTGCAAGGCCAGCAGGTCTTGCTGAAATCCGGTCAGCGCCTCGGCGTAGTCCAGGTCCTCGGCCTCGGACAAGCGGGCCTTCATCGAAACCAGGAAGCCTTCGTTGACATCCTGCTGGGCGATCGCGGTATTCAGCCCGGCGCCGTCGCGCGTGCGAATGCCGAGCACCTTGTCGAGCGCCAGCTGGATATCGTCGATATGGACAGAGACCTTGTTGTCGGCGCGCAGATCGGCGCTGAGTTTGTCCAGGGTGGTGAAGACGTTCTGGTTGCCGCCTCCGCTGGCTGGGACTTTCATGAAAACCTCGAAGCCGGTGGCGGCGTCACCCACCTGACGATCGGCGGCGATGCGCAACTCCCGCCGCGTCTGGTCACCCTGGTAGCGCAAGGCGCCGCCACTGCGCGTGAATGGCGGGGTGTTGCGTTTCGAGCCGGCGAACAGGTATTCATCGTTGGCGTCGCGGGTATTCGCCAACGACATCAGTTGATCGTTCAACACATCGATCTCGTCGGCGATCGCGGCCCTCCCCTCGGGGCCTACGGTGTCGTTGTTGCCCTGCACCGCGAGTTCGTGCGCGCGCTGCAATACATCGGTGACACCGTTCAGGGTCGATTCCTGAAGCTCCAGGCGTGATTTCAGCATGCCGATGTTGCGCTGGTATTGCTCGGCGGTATCGATGAAGGCGTTCAGATCGAGGATGCGCGCGGCGCCGGCCGGATCGTCCGACGGGCGCAGCACCTTCTTGCCGGCGGCGATGTATTGCTGCGCGCGGCTCAGTTCGGCGCTCTTGTCCTGGATCGCGCTGGCGCCGCGTTGAAACAGCAGGGCCGTGGATATCCGCATATCTACCTCCGGGTCGCCGACAACAGGGTGTCGAACAGGGTTTGAGCGGTGCTGATGACCTGTGCCGAGGCCTGGTAGGCTTGCTGGTATTTCAGCAGGTTGGCGGCTTCTTCATCGAGATTGACGCCGGAGATCGCTTCGCGCTGGCTTTGCGCCTGGCGCAGCAGGCCCTGTTGGGATTCGGCGTTGACCTTCGCGTGCCGGGTCTTTGCGCCGATGTCCGACACCAGCCGCGAGTAGGCGTCCTGGAAGCTGGCGCTGCCTCCGAGCAGGGTCTGGCCGCCTTGCAGTCCGGCAAGACGCAAGGCATTGCGGTTGTCACCACTGCCCGCCGGGGTGTTGCCGATGACGAAAGCGTCGCCCGGCGCCGGCGTTCCGCTGATCTCGAAACGCATGCCTCCGATGCCGCTGAAGGTGAAGGATTTTCCATCGCCATCGACCGCGGGGTTGTACAGCACGCTGCCGACCACGCCGCCACCGAGGTCGAAGCCCGGCACGCCGGGGCCTCCGGCATTGGGATCGAAGGTCAGTGTGATCGCGCTGCCCAACGGCAAGCCGCCGGCGCGGCTGATTTCAGGCTGGGAGATGCGGGCATCGCCGCTGTTCACCGGGTTGCCGTTGGCATCGCTCGCTTCCGCCGCGCGCAACGGCGCCGCCGCCGCGATGCGTCGGGGATCGTCGACGAGCCGCTCGATCCCGGCGGCGTTCGGAGACGTCGGCTGGATCAGGACGCGGTCGCCGACCGCCGCGCCGCTATTGATAAGTAACTGAAAACCATCGATCGGCGCGCTCGTGTAAGGCGAGGCGCCGCCGGTATCGATCGAGGTGGCAACCTGGTCGCTGAGCCGCGTCAGGGTATAGGATGTACCGCCGTCATAGCGCAGCTCGTAATCGCTCGCCACCACGTTCGAGACATCGGCCAGGGTCGCGCTGACGTTCATCACGCCATTGTTGTCACGCGCCGGCGCGGTTTCGATGGTCGGCGGAGCGAAGAAGTCACCACCCGACAGGCCATTCAGGTCCAACCCGAGCCGGTGCTGCTGGTTGACCCGGTCGGCAATGCCCATCGCGATCAGACCGAGCTGGTTGCCGGCCTTGTCGAGCAGTTCGTGACGAAACCGCAACAAGCCGCCGAGCTCGCCACCGTGCAAGGCACCGGTGATGATCTGTCCGCCGCCGCCATCGCTGTAGACCACATCGGTCTTGGTCGGGTCGAGCGGGTTCGCGCGGGTCTCCAGCGCACGCGCCCGGTTGCCGATGACCAGGGTCTGACCGTTGCCGATGAATACGTTCAGCGCGCCGTCGTCCTGCTCGTAGGCCGACAGGTCGACCAGCTGGGAAAGCTCGTCGAGCATCTGGTCACGCTGGTCGAGCAGATCGTTCGGCGGCTGCTGGTTGGAGCCGGCGCGCGCGTCGATGATCGCGGCATTGACCTCCGCGATGTTGCCGGCCAGCCCATTGATGCGATCGACCGCGCTCGCCATGTCGCGATCGGCCTGACCACGCAGATCGGCATTGCGTCGGTCGAGGTAATGGAAGCGGTCCACGAGGGTCTGGGCATTGCTCAGCATCAACTGGCGCGCCGCCACCGACGACGGATCATCGGCCAGGCCCTGGGTGGCATCGAAGAAATCCTGCACCACCGGCCCCAGGCCGATCGCCGGATCGCCGTAGATATCGTCGAGAGCGCCGGCATGGGTAGCGTAGGTGGACAGCTCGGAGGCCGAGGACTGGGTCGAACGAACCTGGGCCACGGCGAATCCATTGTAGAGACGCTCGACCGACTGGGTGCGCACGCCATTGCCCAGCCAGCCGTTACCGGAGCGTTCGGCCTCGCGGGTCGCATCGATGACCCGCTGGCGACTGTAGCCCGGGGTATTCACGTTGGTGATATTGTGACCGGTGGTCGTCAGCCCGCGCTTCGACGCGTTCAAGCCGGTCACGCCGATACTCAGTATGCTCGGCATTGAACCGCTCTCGCGCGTCGCCGATAATGTCTCCGCTGTTGCATCTTGCTCCCGTCGGACAGATTCTGACGGAAGTCTTTTCGGCAGCACAGCGACAATTCTTTAACCGCATCCTTCTGGAACCCGCCATGAACGACCCGATCACATGGCTCATCATCGCCGCTTTTTACGCGCCGTTGCATTTTCTCGTGCCGCTGCTGACGGTAGCGCTCAGCGCGCCGGATGCAAAAGCGCGCCGGCGCGGCCTGCGTATCGCCACGTCATGGGCCGCGCTATCGATGCTCATCGCCTTCGCGTTGGTGATCTGGCTTGCGCGCGCGCAGCTGTCGCTGGCGATGGCGGTTCTGTTCCTGTCGATGCTGGCGCCGTTCCTGAAGGTGTTGTGGCTGCGACGCCGGTGGCGCCTTGGGAACGCGCCCGATTGAGCCGCCGAAAAAAGCGCCGACACCCCTCTTCCCAACCCTGGAGAGAAGCCAACGGCTCAGATCGCCACTGAGCGGTTACGAGAGAACTTTGTCATGTCTGTACTACACGCTTTTTTGCTTCCGTTCCATGGTCTGCGCATGCTGTTTCAGCCCGGTCTCCGGCGCTATGTCTTCTGGCCGTTGCTGATCAATATCCTGATCTTTGCCGGCGCGGCCTGGCTGGCGGCGCACTACTTTGCGCAATACATTGCCGCCGTCCTGCCCGCGGACAGCTGGCTGCATTACCTCGAATGGCTGCTGTGGCCGATTCTGGCCGCCGCCTACCTGCTGTTGGTGTTCTATTCGTTCACCGTGGTGGCCAACCTGATCGCCTCGCCGTTCAACAGCGTACTCGCGGCGAGGGTGGAGGAGCGTCTCAGCGGCCGGCTGCCACCCGATTCGGACAAGGGACTGGCGGCCGAGATCGTGCCGGCGATCAAGGGTGAGATCGGCAAGCTATGGTATTTCGCGACCCGTGCGATCCCGGTATTGATCCTGATGCTGATTCCCGGCGTGAACGCGATCGGCTCGGTATTGTGGCTGTTGCTGGGTTTTTGGTTTCTGACCATCGAGTACCTGGATTATCCGATGGGCAATCACCACCTGCGGCCATACGAGCAACGCCGGCGGCTGCGCCGCTACCCGTTTCGCGGTTGGGCGTTTGGCGCTGGCGCCAACCTGTTGATGATGATCCCGGTCATCAACCTGGCCGCGATGCCGGCCTCGGTGGCTGGCGCCACGTTGTTCTGGCACGAATGCTTTGCTGGCGAAGAATGACGCGAATGTCGGGATTCGCACGGCTCATCCCAGCCTAGGCTGGCGATTTCCCACTGAATGCGTAGGCTGGGTTGAGGAACGAAACCCTGCTTTTGCGTTTATTCCCACCAAACCTCCAACACCTCACTCGTCGCTGCCCAATAGCGGCGTTGCCAGATGCCCCGCTCGCCCTTGCGGGCCAGGAGATATCCGCTCCTCCTTTGGCAAGCTGCGGGAAAATCCGGCTTTTATCAACCGCCAACGGGTGGAAAAATCATCGTCTTCCTCCGGCGGACGCCAAATGCAATGCAGGTGATCCGGTTTTAGTCACTCGCCGAAAGCCGCACCTTCAAACGCCGAAAGCCGTCGGCGGCCAGCGAATCCGGAAACAACGCCAGTTGCAGGCGGGAATCGAAGCTCAGACGGATGAAACGCGGCAGCAGCTCGGCCCGCACGGCGCTTGCGGGCAGCTCTTGCTCGCGGCCATCGGCGTATCGCAGCAACCAGCCGCCATCCGGCTTCAGCACCAGGGTTTCGATGCCTCCGCGCCGGCGCAATTCGCGCCGTTCGCGCAGATACAGCAACGCCGCCAGCAGGCTGGTGGCAAGCTGGATCGGCCAGGCCGCGGGCGATAGCCAGGTAACGAGGCAGACGAGCACGAACATGAACAGCAACAGACGCAAGGCGATGCGCGAGGTCAGCGGATGGAGGATCAACGGGGGACGGGTGGTGTACATCAGACATCTCCAGCAAGAATCTGTTCGACCAGGCCGCGCAGGCGTGGATCGAGCGGCGTGGCGCCGCGGTGAAACCACTCCAGCAGCAGGTTGTCGGGCTCGCGCAGCAGGCGTTCGAGATCGTCACGCCGGGCGCTGTCCAGGGCTGTCCAGTGCGCTTCGACGAAACCTCGCAGCAGCAGGTCCAGCTCGAGCATGCCGCGCCGGCATTGCCAGCGCACGCGGTTCAGCGCGGCCTGGTCAGATGGCATGCTTCAGCATCGTGGCCTTGATCTGGCCGATCGCCCGCGTTGGGTGCAGGCCTTTCGGGCAGACCTCGACGCAGTTCATGATGGTATGGCAGCGAAACAGACGGTAGGGCCCTTCGAGCTGGTCGAGGCGCTGCTCGCTGTGCTGATCCCGGCTGTCGGCGAGAAAACGCCAGGCTTGCAGCAGCGCCGCCGGGCCGAGAAAACGCTCCGGGTTCCACCAGAACGAGGGGCAGGCGGTCGAGCAGCAGCCGCACAGGATGCATTCATAGAGGCCATCGAGGCGCGCGCGCTGCGCCGGGGTTTGCAGCACCTCGACCTCGGGTTCCGGGTCCTCGCGCACCAGCCAGGGCTTGACCGCGCGGTATTGGCGGTAGAAGGGACTCATGTCCACGATCAGGTCGCGGATCACCGGCATGCCGGGGAAGGGGCGGATCTCGACCGGCTCCTTCAACCCGGCCAGCGGGGTGATGCAGGCCAGGCCGTTGCGGCCGTTGATGTTCATGCCGTCGGAACCGCACACCCCCTCGCCGCAGGAATGGCGAAAGGCCAGGCTTTCGTCCTGCGCCTTCAGCGCGATCAGCGCATCACGCAGCATCATGCCCGGCCGGATGTCGTCGAGCTGGTAGTCTTGCATGCGGGGCGCGCTGTCGCGGTCGGGATCATAGCGGTAGATGCGAAATCTCATCAGTAAACGCGCTCCTTGGGCGGGAAGCTGTCGACGCTGAGCGGCTTGGTGCGCACCGGTTTCCATTCCAGGCGGTCGTCCTTGCGCCAGTAGAGGCTGTGCTTCATCCAGCGGGCGTCGTCACGTTGGGGGAAGTCGATACGCGAATGGGCGCCCCGGCTCTCCTCGCGCGCGAGCGCGCCGGCCAGGGTCGCCATCGAGATATCGACCAGGTTCTCGAGCTCCAGCGCTTCGATACGCGCGGTGTTGAACACCCGGCTGGTATCGCGCAGGCGGACATCGGCAATGCGCGCGCGCAAGGCGCGCAGCTTGTCTACGCCGTCGCGCATCACTGCCTCGGTGCGGAAGACGCTGGCGTGCTCTTCCATCAGGCGCGTGAGTTCATCCCGCAGGGTGGCGACGCTTTCGCCGTCACCGCGCCGATCCCAGCGCGCCAGGCGTTGCAGCGCGCGTTCCACCGCGGCCTCGTCGAGGGGGCGGTGGTTGCGGTGCTCGCTCAGGAACTCGATGATGCGCTTGCCCGCCGCGCGCCCGAACACGAGGATATCGAGCAGCGAATTGCCGCCGAGCCGGTTGGCGCCATGCACCGAGACGCAGGCGCATTCGCCCGCCGCGTACAGCCCGGGAACCGGGTCTTCGGCGCCGGTCTTCTCGGGCGCGACGACCTCGCCGAAACGGTTGGTCGGGATGCCGCCCATGACATAGTGCGCGGTCGGCGCGACCGGGATCGGGGTCTCGGCCGGGTCGATATGCAAGAAGGTGCGGCACATGTCGCGAATGCCGGGCAGGCGCTGGGCGACGACCCCGGATCCCAGGTGATCGAGCTTCAGCAACACATGGTCTTTTTGCGGGCCGCAGCCCCGGCCCTCGCGGATCTCGGTGGCGATCGCGCGCGACACCACGTCGCGGCTGGCGAGATCACGGGCGTGCGGGGCGTAACGTTCCATGAAACGCTCGCCCTCGCGATTGACCAGGTAACCGCCCTCGCCGCGCGCGCCCTCGGTGATGAGCATGCCCTTGCCGGCGATGCCGGTCGGGTGGAACTGGAAGAACTCCATGTCTTGCAGCGGCAGGCCGGCGCGCAGCACCATTGCCATGCCGTCGCCGGTATTGATATGAGCGTTGGTGGTGGTGCGGAACAGTTGTCCGCAGCCGCCGCTGGCGATCAATGTGGTCTTGGCCTCGATCAGCAGCGGTTCGCCGCTCTCGATCTCCAGCACCAGCGCGCCGAGCACCGCGCCCTCGTCGTCCCGCAGCAGGTCGATGGCGAAGTATTCATCGAAGAAATGGGTGCGCGCGCGGATGTTCTGCTGGAACAGGGTATGCAGGATGGCATGTCCGGTGCGATCGGCCGCGGCGCAGGTGCGCGCCGCCTGCTCGCCGCCGAAATCGCGCGTCATGCCGCCGAACGGCCGCTGGTAGATGCGCCCGTTGTCGAGGCGCGAGAAGGGCACGCCGAAGTGCTCCAATTCATAGACGATCTTCGGCGCGGCGCGGCACATGTATTCGATGGCGTCCTGGTCACCGAGATAATCACCGCCCTTTACCGTATCGTACATGTGCCAGTGCCAATTGTCGGGGCTGACATTGCCGAGCGCGGCGTTGACGCCGCCCTGCGCGGCAACGGTGTGTGAACGCGTGGGAAACACCTTGGAGACCACCGCCACGCGCGCCTCGGCGCGCGCCAGTTGCAGGGCCGCGCGCAGACCGGCGCCGCCAGCGCCAAGAATCAGGGTATCGAAACGCCGCCGCGCCGGTGTTTTCATGACAGGCGCTCCAGCGCAAACAAGGCCCACGCCGAGACGGCGAGAAGATAGAAGGCCGCCAGGCTCAGCATCAGCAGGCGCCAGCCCAGCGGATGAACGTAATCGAGGATCACGTCACGCACGCCAACCCAGGCATGCAGCGCCAGGCAAGGAATCAGCAGCGCAAAGCCCACCGAAACCAGCGGCGACGCGACCCATTGGCGCCAGGCATCCACATCCGCGGGCGGCACAAGCCACAGGCGCGCAAGCAGGATGAGTACGAAGAAGCCGATGTAAACCGCGCTGACGCGTTGCAGAAACCAGGCGTGCAGACCGCTGGCGCGACGGCTCACAGCAGCACCCCGAGCCATAGCGCGACCACCGGCGCGGCGATCAGCACGCCCCAGGCGCTGTAGCGATACAGCGGACGATCGAGGCCAATATGGAGATCAAGCAGCAGATGGCGGATGCCGGCAAAGAGGTGGTGCAGCAAGGCCCACAACACCAGCATCAGCCCTACCCGCCCCGGCCAGCCATACAGAACGGCCTGGAAGGCGCGCCAGCCCGCCGGATCCTGCAACGAGAGCGAGAACAGGCCACTGGCGGCCGATAGCGAAAGGAACAGCACCACGCCGCTGACGCGGTGCAGGATCGACGCCACCCCCGCCACCGGCAGGTGGATGCGCGGCAGACTCAGGAATACCGGTCGTTTCTTCGCGTGCATGGCGTGAGTATAGCAGCCGCCGTCCGATCGGGCCGGGAACTCATTCTCCCACCGGAAAGCGCGTGCCCGGCGACAGCGCCTCCACATGGCGCGGCGCCTGGAGCAGATGCTGGCGGTAGAAGGCGATGATCCCGGCGCGATCCAGTTTCTCGACCTCGTCGGCGATGCGGCGCTTGAAATCGAAGCCATAGCGTCGGTTCGTAAGATCGCTGAAATAGCGCTGGCTGCGCTGGCTCAGGCTCTCGTCCTTGCGCTTCAGGGTCGCGATCAGGCCGGCCTTGTTGGCGGCGAAGTCCTTGTCATCGAGCCTCTCCAGGTAATCGGCGAAGCCTTCGCGGAACGCGGCGACGCGCTTTTTCAGCTCGTCGACGCCGACCTTGGACGACTGCACCAACATCAACAGGCCGGGATGACGGCGCACGTCCACGGCATCGGCAATCACCACATAACCAAGCTGCTGCTCGGTTCGCAGGCGCTTGAAGAACGGCTGCTTGAACAACTGCGCGAGCAAGCGCCAGCGCGCATGCGCGGCCGGGCTGGCAGCGGCGCCGAGATCCAGCGAGGCGAACACCGAATCGGGATGATCGACCGGGTAGCGGATCACGCGCGACTCCCCGGCGGCGGGCAGGCGCAGGCGGGGCTCCGGCTGCGGCGCGAGACGGCTGTGCGCCAGCAGGCGCTGACGCAGTTGCCGGGTCAACGCACGCGCCTCATCGGCGTTGAGGTTGCCATGAACGAGGATCTTGGCCTCGACGCTGGAGAACAGGCTGGCGACATGCCTGGCCAACTGCTCGCGGGTCAACGAGGCCAGCGCGGCCAACCGCTGACGCGGTGACCAGGAGGGCGTGACAACATCACGCAACAGCGCGCGGAATACCTGTAGGTAGGCATGGTCGAGCTTGCGGTTGGCGAGCTCGCGGCGCAGGCGTT
>JALVEB010000024.1 GCA_027008705.1 Sedimenticola sp.
TGCTCGGCGCTTTTCTGTTACCGCCGTGCGCGCGCGTCTCGGCGCGGCTGGCGCGTTACATCGGGCCGCTGTGGCTGGTTTTGGCCGCTTTGTCCGGGCTGCGCCTGTGGGGCGGGCTCGAGACCCCGCTGGTGGTGCATGTCGGCGGTTTCGCGCCGCCATTCGGCATCGATCTCTATGTCGATCATCTGTCGCTGCTGTTCGCGTTGGCGGTCAGCCTGGGCGCCTTGCTGCTGTGGCCGGCGGTGGATGGCGACCGTCCGCGCCGGGCGATGCTGACGCTGCTGCTGGTCGCGGCCGGTAATGGTCTGGCGCTGTCGGGTGACTTGTTCAATCTGTATGTCTTCTATGAGCTCGTCGGGGTGATCTCGTTCGGGCTGATCGCCAGCGCGAAGACCGAGGCTGGTGACGGCGCTGTGTTTGTGGCCACCCTGCGCTATCTGGTGGTCAACGCGCTGGGCGCGGTATCGGCGCTGGTTGGCATTGCTCTGGTCTATCGCCTCACCGGCACCCTGAACCTGGCCCAGCTCGCCGAGCTTGCGCCGCAGCGGCTGGCTGGCGCGCCGGGGCTGGCGGCCTTTGTGTTGATGCTGATCGGCTTCGGCGTCAAGGCCGAGTTGTTTCCACTCAATGCCTGGGTGCCGGAGGTCTATGCCACCGCGCCGGCGCGGGTCTCGGCGCTGCTTGCCGGCGTGGTCTCCAAGCTGGCGTTGCTGGTGGTGGTGAAGCTGCTGGTGTTGGTGTTCGATCTGCCCGCGGCGCGTCAATTGCTGGTGGTGTTGGGCATCGCCGGCCTCCTCAGTGGCGAGCTTGCGGCCTGGCGGGCGCGGGATTTCCGGCGCATGCTGGCGTTTTCTTCGATCGGTCAGCTCGGCGCCATCCTCATCGCCTTCGCGGTTCCGGGCGCGGCCGGGTTGTTCGCCGGGTTGGTTTTGGCCCTGCATCACCTGTTGTTGAAGCCGGCGCTGTTTCTGCTTGCGCAATCCTGGCGGGGCGCGTTGTCTGATCTCGCCGGGGCCGGGCGGGACTCGCCGTGGGCGGGTGTTTTGTTCGTGTTGTTGGCGTTGTCGCTGATCGGGGTGCCGCCACTGCCGGGTTTTTGGGCCAAGCTGGTGGCGCTGGTGGCCTTGTTCGGGCAGGGCGAGCCGCTGTATGCGACGGGTGCCGCTGCCTTGATGCTGGGTGCGGTGCTCGAGGCGAATTACCTGTTTCGCATCGTCGGGCGGTTGCGCGCGGCGCCTTCCGCGCGGCCCGCGCCACGGCCGCGCGCCAGTGCGTTGTGGCCGGCCGGGCTGCTCGTCGGCATGCTGCTGGCCTCGGTATGGTTCATCGAGCCGCTGGCGGCGGGCTTGCAAGGCATTGCTGCGGAGGCGGCGGATGTCAGCGCCTATATCGCGCGGGTTCATCCATTGCCATTGACGGAGGCGGGGCGATGAGCGCGTTCGATCTGTTGCTTGGACTTGCGGCGGTCGGCGTGGCCTATGCCTGGGTATTCGGGCGGCATGCGCGCTGCGGCTGGATCATCACCCTGGTGTATGCCATCCAGTTCGGGGTGCTGTTGTCGATGGGCGGGCTGGCTTACTCTGGGCGCACGCCGGTGGCGGCCTCTTTTGGTTTCCAGTTCCTCGGGCAGTCGCTGCATTGGCGCCTGGACGCCGTCGGTTGGTTCTTCGCCCTGATCACGCTGGGCGTGGCCTTGCTTGCAAGCGGCTTCATGGCGGGCGAGTGGGGGCGGACATGGCGCGCGCGCGGCGGCAGTCTCCGGGGCTTGCATCTGGCGCTGGCGCTGAATGTGTTTGCAATGCTGGTGCTGCTGGCCAGTGGTGACCTGTTGAGCCTGTTCATCGGTTGGGAGTTGGTGAGCTGGGCAAGCTATCTGCTGATGGCGCTCGATGGCGTGCGCGCCCGTGACGCGGCACTGCGTTACCTGACCTATGCGCTGGCCGGGGCGATGGCAATCCTGGCGGGTATTGTATTGCTCTGGGTGGAAGGCGGTGATCTGGCTTTCGATGCCGTGGCGCGCTTGCTGCCGGGGCTTCCAGACGGGCGTTTGTGGCTGCTGGTGCTGCTGTTTGCCAGCGGTTTCGGCATCAAGATGGGGTTGTTGCCTTTCCATCTGTGGCAGCCGAAAGCCTATGCGCTGACGCCCGGGCCGGGGGCGGCCTTTCTCGGCGCGATCTCGTCGCGCATGGGGCTGTTTGCCCTGCTGGTGGTGGTGATCCGGTTGTTCGGCCTGGACCGGCTGGCGGGGTTGTCCGTGCCCTTCGGGCTGTTCAGCGCGCGCGATCTGCTCGCCTGGGTAGGGGTGTTGACGATCGTGCTGCCAACCTTCACCGCGCTGCGCCAGCAAGACGCGCGCCGCCTGCTGGCATGGCATGGCGTCGGTCAGACCGGCTACATGCTGCTGGGCGTTGCGGTGGGGAGTGATCTCGCCAGCGCGGGCGGCCTGATGCATGTGTTCAATCACGCCAGCTATCAGGCCCTGTTGTTCCTGGTCGTTGCCGGGATCCTGCATCGCACCGGCACGACCGATCTGAACCGTCTGGGTGGTCTGGTCGCGCGCATGCCGCTGTCGTTCTTCCTGATGCTGGTCGGGATCATCGGTCTTGCCGGATTGCCGCCGATGAACGGCTTTGTGTCCAAGTGGATGATCTATCGCGCGCTGATCGATGCTGGCAGCCCGCTGCTGTTCATCGGCGCGGTGATCGGCACCCTGGGCACCATCCTCAGTGTGTACAAGCTGCTCCACAACTGCTTTCTCGGTCAGTTGCGCCTGGAGCACCAGGATATCGAAGAGCTGCGCTGGACCCAGCTCGTGCCGATGCTGCTGCTCGCCGGGGTGGTCTTTGTTACGGGTTGGTTTCCGGGGCTGGTGCTGGATTGGGTCGGCGCGGCGCAGGCGGCGCTCGGCTTGCCGGTGCTGGCCCATACGCTGGGCGGAGTGGCGCGCGCGCACGGCGGGCTGGATATGATCTGGCTGGTGGGGGTTCTGCTCGGCGGCTTTGGTGTCGGCGCGCTGGTGTTTCTGCTCGGCGGGCGCGCCAGGCGGGTGCATCCGCTGGACAACTATGCCGGCGGCCATTTTCTCGATAGCCATACCCGCTACCAATACAGCGATGATTTCTATGCCGGTCTGATGCACCGCATCGGTCCCTGGTATCGCGGCCTGTTTCAGCGTGGCGAGGAGGCGCTGGTGGCCTGGGTCGATCTGTTGTCCTTGGCGATGCAGGGGCTGTACCGGCAGGCGCGCCCGGCGTTGTGGCTGGTGGCGGCGCTGGTGGTTTCCTTGTCATGGGTGCTGGGGGCGGCATGAGATTGGGATTCGAGTTGGTGATGATGCCGTTGCTGGCGTTTGTGATCGGTCTGCTGATGGTATTGCTGCTGCGGCGCATCGGCGCGCGCCTGCAACGCCGTGTCGGCCCGCCGTTTTTGCAGCCGCTCTACGATGTGGTCAAGCTCTATGCCAAGCGTACCCAGGTTTCACACGGGCTGATCCACGAGATCGGCATCGTCATGGCGGTGGGGGGATATGTCGCCACCGAGACCCTGTTGCCGGTGCCGGGGATGAATGGCCTGGCCGACAAGGGGGGCGTGATTACCCTGGCCTATATGATGATGGTGCCGTCACTGGGGTTGGCGCTGGGGGTTGGTCAGTGCGCCAACCCGAATGGCTCGATCGGCATCGCGCGCGCGCTGACGGCGATGCTGGCCTATGACATCCCCTTTATGCTGGTGATCTTCGGCGCCGCCTGGGTCTATGGCACCACCGATCTGAGCGAGATCATCGCACTCCAGCAGCATGGCGCCTGGGGGGTGGAGCGCATGCCGTTGCTGGCGCTCGCCGGCTTGATGACCTTGCCGGCGCTGATGGGCAAGCAGCCGTTCGAGATCTATGTCGCGCCCGCCGAGATCGCGACAGGCCCGATGGTCGAGATGGGCGGCAAGTTTCTCGGCGGGTTGTTCGTGATGCAGGCCTTTCAGCTGTATACCCTGGGTGTGCTCTATGCCACCTTGTTCCTCGGCGGAGGCGAGAACTGGCCGCTGTTCCTGGTGAAGATCTTCGCGGTCGTCTCGATCCCGATGACCATCGCCTGGCTGTACCCGCGTTACCGCACCGAGGACATGCTGAGCGCGATGTGGAGATGGCCGCTGCTGACGGCCCTGTTGGGCATTGCCATGGTGATGATATGAACGATCGAGTCCAATCCCCTGGTGAGCGCGTGACGCGCACCAATCCGCTGGCCCATGTGTTCGATGAGCTGAGCCGCTTCTGCCGCTCGCGCTCGTTGTTCATCCTGCATTACTGTACGGGCTGCGGCGCGATCGAGCTGCCACCGGCGATGACCTCGCGTTTCGACATGGAACGCCTGGGCATTCAGCCGATGGTGACGCCGCGTCAGGCCGACATCCTGCTGGTGACCGGCTATGTCTCGGTGAAGACCCTCAAGCGCATCCTGCTGACCTACGAGCAGATGGCGGCGCCCAAGTATGTGATCGGGATCTGCTCGTGCACCGTCAACGGCGGCATGTATTGGCAGAGCTACGCCACGGCGAAGGTGCTGAAGGCCTATCTGCCGGTGGATCTCTACATCGCCGGTTGCATGCCGCGCCCGGAGGCGGTGATCACCGGCATGCGCGCGTTGATGGACGATATCGCCGCGGGCCGCGCCGAATCCTGGAAGCGCTATTACACCCATTACGACCATTACCTGGGCAACCAGCAGGCGCTGTTTGGTGAAAACTGGCAGACCCCCACCGACGTGCTCGCCGAGGCGCGTCATTACGGTCTGCTCGGCGAGCGCAGCGAGGGCGAGCATACCGCGCTGCTGGAGCGCCATCAGCAACCGCTGGAGCCGTTGACGATGCGCCTGCGCGCGCCCGCCGGCGGGGAGGAAAAGGCATGAGCCGGGCGATGAATCCTTGGCTGGAGGAGTTGCAGCGGGACATCGAGATCCGCGTGGAGCACCGCGGCGAGCGGCGCGTGCGCATCGATATCGCATCGGAATCCCTGCCGGCGCTGCTCGAGCTGCTGCGCGGGCGCGCCGGTTTCGCGCACCTCTCGGCGATCAGCTGCGTTGACTGGATCGAGGATGGCGAGTTCGAACTGGTCTATCACCTC
>JALVEB010000025.1 GCA_027008705.1 Sedimenticola sp.
GCCGGTGATATGGATATGGATCTTGTAGCCCTTGTCCCACCAGTAATCGAAGATCGCCTCGCCCTCCTTCAGGGGGATGATCCACTCCGACTTGCATTCCCCGCAGTTATAGAAGGGTTCGCGCAACTGCAAGGCAAGGGAGTAAATGGCACCGTCGGCGAATGTCTTGTACTGCCTGGGCAGGAACTGGATGTACTCGGTGTCGTACTTCTTTGGTAGCGCCTCGATGTGCTTCGCGTACTGGTCGTTGGAGAGCTTCTTTACAAACTGTTCCGGAAAACCGGAGATCAGGTAGATGGTATAGGCCCTGGCCTTTTCCGTGCCTTGCCTGAGCACCTGGTACTCATCCTCGAAGGTGCTGGTGGGAAAACCGGGCTCCATCATGGCGGTGATGCCATTCTGCCGCATCACCGCGGAGATGCGGTCCATGCCGCGCTGGAGCATCTTGCGGTCGCCAAAGAAGGGGGCCAGTTTGGTGCCCTTGATCATCTGGTAGGCACGCTCCCAGAAGTGGAGGTTCTCCCAGTCCGCCTGTTCGTCGTCCTCCCGGGACAGATCCCCTTTATGCACGCCGTATTTTTTGGCGCAGGCCGTGTTCAGGTAGATCTCGTGGGTAGAGCGCTGCCAGATGATGGTCGGCACATCGCCCGTGACCCGGTCCAGGTCTTTCCGCGTGAGTTCACCGTGCCAGGACTTGTGGTAACCCCAGATGAGCACAGTCTGACTCTTGTCCTTCTTCGAATCGATGATCTCCTTGACCGCCTTCAGGTAGTTCTCCTTGCCAGTGACGCCAGGATAGGTCTTGTGCGGCATGCGCCATTCGTGGGGCGCCACGATATCGTTGGCGAGGATGAAGGCGCCGATGGAAACGGGATGGGCGTGGGGTTCGATGAAGCCGGGCATCAGGGTCTTGCCCTGCAGGTTCACCTCGAGGGTCTTGCCGGCAAAGTTGTTCACCGCCGAGGCCTTGGGGCCAGCGTAGATGATGCGGCCATTGCGTTCCATCACCGCTTCCACATAGGTGTGCTTATCGCCTTCCATGGTGATAATGTCGCCGCCATAATAGAGGGTCTGCACCCCCAGATCCGCCTTGCCGGTTCCCGCGTGGCTGCCGCCGATCGACAGCACTGAAGTCACGGCCAATAACAAAGACCGCCTGAACATCCCAGACCCCCGCAAAAGGAAACACCAGCAATTGCTAACCCGCATATCTCACCAGACCGCTCGAAAAATCATGGATGACAATGTAAATCAATGACATATGGAAAACAGGCCATCAACGCACGGTCACCACCACACTGCCCACGAATACTAGTGGATTGGCGGAAGCCTGTGAAGCGCTTTCCGATGTTCGATTGGCGAGGTGGGTGTAAAGATCTGCGTTACCGTAACCGGCCATTGCCCGCCAGTACCGCTCCCACTCCATCGAAGACAGAAATGTGCAAGCACGCCAAGTCGTTGATTTTTCCCTGGTCTGGGGTGATGCCACCCCGCGTCATGAGCGTTAGGGGCCTGGATGGCGTGGTCCCGCATGGCGATGCGACTGCCGGTCAGTCGGTGTCCGATTCGTTGTATACTCGTCGCCGATGGTTTGGGTGTGCCGGACGGAAGCAGGTGCTTCGACTGCGGGGGGCGGAAATGGCAGGCAATGTGAAAAAAAAGGCGAAGAAGAAAATCGGGTCGAGAAAAGCGGTTGCTCGGGCGGAGGAAACGGTCGCCACAAGTAGATCAGCGAAGAAAACCTCGACGAAGAAGGCCACAACGAAGAAGGCCACGACGAAGAAGGCCACGACGAAGAAGGCCACGACGAAGAAGGCCACGACGAAGAAGGCCGCGACGAAGAAGGCCACGACGAAGAAGACCGAAGCGAAGAAGGCGGCAGCGAGGAAGAGCGCCCCGATACCGGCAAAACCCCGCCCGTTGCGACCGCGCAAGGTAACGCCGCGCAAGAAGACTCGCCACTGATCGCGTCGCGCGGGGACAGAGGAAGAGCCCGCTCTCGCGGGCTTTCGAGCCCATGGCGTGACAACGAACCGGGCCGCCGGTGCTTCGGGAAGGCATCACACAGCATAAACGAGGGGTACGATGGTTGAACCCATATTGATCGGAAAGGGCGATAAAAAGGTTTACCTGCACCCGCGCATGGCGAATCGCCATGGCTTGATAGCGGGCGCCACCGGTACGGGTAAGACCGTGACCTTGCAGATCCTGGCCGAGGGATTCAGTCGCATTGGCGTGCCGGTTTTTCTTGCCGATGTGAAAGGCGATCTCTCCGGCCTTGCCGCGCCGGGCAAGGATCACCCGAAGATCCACGAGCGGATCGACCGAATCGCTATCGAAGACTACCAGGCGCGCGCCTATCCGGTGACCTTTTGGGACGTGTTCGGCCAGCAGGGGCATCCGGTGCGGTCCACAATCACCGACATGGGGCCGCTGTTGCTGAGTCAGCTGCTCAACCTGAACGAGACCCAGGAAGGGGTCATGGCGCTGGTGTTTCGCGTCGCCGATGACAACGGTTGGTTGCTGCTCGATCTGAAGGATCTTCGTTCGATGTTGCAATTCGTCTCGAAACATCGGAAGGAATTCCAGTCGCTCTACGGTAACATCTCGCCGGCCAGCGTGGGCGCCATTCAGCGCCGTCTGATTGGTCTGGAGGAACAGGGCGCCAACCGTTTCTTCGGCGAGCCGGACCTGAATCTGGACGATCTGATGCAGACCGCCGACGACGGCCGCGGCAGGATCAACATCCTGTCCGCCGAGCAGTTGATGCAAGCGCCCAAGCTCTATTCGACCATCCTGTTGTGGCTGCTTTCCGAGTTGTTCGAACGCTTGCCCGAGGTCGGTGATCCGGAGAAACCCCGCTTGGTGTTCTTTTTCGATGAAGCCCACCTGTTGTTCGACGATGCCTCCGACGCCTTGCTCGACAAGATCGAACAAGTCGTGCGTCTGATTCGTTCGAAAGGCGTGGGTATCTACTTCGTGACCCAGAACCCGCTCGATGTCCCGGTTACCGTGTTGGGTCAACTCGGCAACCGCGTGCAGCACGCGCTGCGCGCGTTTACGCCACGGGATCGCAAGGCGGTGAAGGCGGCGGCGGAAACCTTTCGCCCGAACCCCAGGCTCGATACCGAACAGGTCATCACCGAACTGGGCGTCGGCGAGGGGCTGGTATCGACCCTGGACCGGAAAGGCCGGCCGAGTCCGGTCGAGCGTGCTTTGATCGTACCGCCGGAAAGCCGGATCGGACCCATCAGCAAGGCCGCGCGGAAGCGCATCATCGACGCCTCTGTATTGAAGGGGGTATACGACAAACCCGTCGACCGGGAATCGGCGTACGAAATCCTGAAGCAGAAGGCGGAGCAGGCCGCGGAGCTTACCGAGCAGGAAAAGAAATCGCCGCGACGCGGCGGACGGCAACGCCAGACCCCCCTCGAAGCCTTTGCCAAAAGCACCCTGCGGGCCATCGGCAGCAGCATCGGCCGGCAGATCGCGCGCGGCATTCTCGGGTCGCTGTTCGGAAGACGATGACGGACATCGAGGACGGTCCGTTCCCGGCGGTTCGCACCATCCTGGTCCGGGCGGTCTCGGTTGGGCGTTGACGGGCTTTTTGGTACCATGCCCGCAGGCTTTGAATGGCACGGAAATTCCGTTACAAGGGGTTTGCCGCCCGCCTTTCAAATCCGTTTGACGGAATGGAGTGGGATGGAATCGGACAGGCCGATCCCGCGTGGGGATCGCCCGGTCGAGTCGTCGCCCGGTTGGCCGTGGTGATGGTTCATGGGCCGGGAATCCGACGCGGGATGACTACAATTTACAATAGTGAGAATTTCATCTGGTGTTAGCTGATTCTGATACGGATATGAAAGGCCCGCTACACGCGGGCGTCGCGGCCCTGTCGTTGGAACACGATGTCACGACATTGGTGGGCGATGCGCCAGATGTCGATCCGTCACAAGCGCAGACGCATGATGCCTTGTTCTTCGTTCCGGATGGCTATCTTTGCGGTCGTCTGCTTCAGGCCATCGCGCGGGCTCGCGCAAATGGCGCGCCTTGCGCGATCGTCACCGAATCCGGGCGCCTGTCGGTCTGTCCTGAACAGGATGTCGTGCTCACCGAGATGACCGAGACCACCTTGCGCTGGTTGGCCAGCGTGCGCATCGCCAATGACCGGGTATCCCTGGAAGACGCCGCCGACGGCTGTCCGACGGAACCCGACAACATGGACCTGCGCCGGGGCACGGAGGGCATGTTGTGGATGACGACCCTGTGGGCGGCGCGTGGCCGCGTGCCGGTGGGCACCTCGTTGAGCGCGCCGGTGCGTCTTGAACGTTGGCCCAACATGACCCGCCTGCTGCTGTTCCCCCACAGTTTGAGAATCGCCGCGCTGTGGGCCCGCGAGCCGGTTTCGCTGCTGGATACGGCGGAAAGGTTGAAGATCCCGCAGCGATTCGTGTTTTCCTTCTACTCCGCCGCGAAGGCTGTTGGTTTGATCGCGGGTGGGGAAAAGTCCGATGATACGCACGCGTCGGGCGAAGCCGAAGCGATGGCCGCCGGGTCCGCCACCCGGGTAGCCGAGCCGCCGGCGCCGGCTGTCAAGCCTTCCCCCGCCGTGTCTCGCCGCCGGCAGACGCCGGCGGGCGAGGCCGAGACCTCCGCCGAAGAAGCTCCCACGGTCGCGCCGCCATCGGAGGAGCCCAAGACCGCCGGGCCGGCAGGCGGGCGCGCGCCAGGCGACGACAGCCCAGACCATGCCCCGGAAGTCGTCGCGGGCGCGCGGGCTTCCGCCGGCACCCCCGGCACCGACCGCCGGGAAAGCGCCCCGCATGCGGCGCGCGTCACGGCATCCCGCGCGCGGCCGGTATCGGCTGGCGCCTCCACGCGGGACGATGCGGACCGGGCCAGCGAAGAGCGCCGGCTCGATGAAGCCATCAAGAGCCGCAACGAGCGCCTGAGCCAGTTGCGTGAGCAGCAGGCCGCCAGTGACGAGCAAGTCAGGCCGGTGCGGAAGAAAGGGGCCGTGGCCCGTTTTCTGGGGGCTTTTTCGGGACTTTTCGGACGGAAATCATGAGCACGGTCAATCGGAAAATCATCTTCACCGGTCCGGTCGGAGTCGGCAAGACCACCGCCATTACCAGCGTGACCGATGGCGAGGCCCTGTACACCGAAGAGACCCCGACCGACGAAACCCGTATGCGCAAGGCGAGCACCACGGTGGCAATGGATTACGGCGTGCTCGAGCTGCTCGACAAGAGCCGCGTCCACCTGTATGGCACGCCGGGCCAGGAACGCTTCGATTTCATGTGGGATATCCTGGTGCAGGGCGGCATGGGCTTGGTGTTGCTGATCGACAACGCGCGCCCGGATCCGGTGGCCGATCTTCAGTTCTACCTGGACCGCTTCAAGGACTTCATCGCAAAGACCCACGTCGTGATCGGCATCACGCGCATGGACGAGCAGCCGCGTCCCGGGGTCGAGTACTACCAACAGTTCCTCGGAGAACACGCCCGTGGCGCGGCGATCTTCGATGTCGATGCGCGCAACCGCCAGGATGTGCTGATCCTGCTGCAATCACTGCTTTATATCATCGAAACCTGAGCAGTTACCCGTCATTTGAAATCAGGAAACGTCACGCGAGATGAAGCGCGATTGCCCTGGCGGGTTGTCTGTCCGGTTGGCGAATCGGTTTCCTTGCTCAAGAAGCGGGCGAGGCGTCCCGGCTGTCGAAAGCAAGCGGTCGGGCGGCGACGCGGGCCGCGCGGCGCTTGTCGATGAGATTCTTCAGCGCGATCAGCAGGCCCAGGCCGATGAAGGCGCCGGGAGGGAGGATCGCGAGCAGCAGACCGGGGTAGTCGTCGGTCAGGTGCAGCGTCAGGCCGCGCGCGGCCTCGCCGAACATCAGATGGGCGTCGGCGAACAGCGTGCCCTGACCGACCAGTTCGCGCAGCAGGCCGAGCGTGAACAACACCGAGGTGAAGCCCAGGCCGATGAACAAGCCGTCGAGCGCCGACGGCAGCACCGGATTGCGCGAAGCGAAGGCCTCGGCGCGACCGATGATGGTGCAGTTGGTGACGATCAGCGGGATGAAGATGCCGAGCACCTGGTACAGCCCGTGGAACCAGGCATCGAGGCTCAGCTGGACGGCGGTGACGAACGAGGCGATCAACAGCACGAACACCGGCAGGCGGATCTCGGGCGGCACCCAGTGGCGGATCGCGGAGACCGTGGTATTCGAGGCCAACAGCACGACGGTGGTGGCGAGCCCCAGGCCGAGGCCGTTGATCGCGGTGTTCGAGGTCGCCAACAGCGGGCACAGGCCGAGCAAGGCGACCAGCGCCTGATTGTTGTTCCACAGGCCGTCGGCGATGATCTGGCGATAGTTTGCGTCAGTCACGATGGTTCTCCGTCTTGTGATCCTCGTCCGCCGGGTGCGCGAACAGCGCATCGCGGTGATCGCGAAAGTATTCGAGCGTGGTCTTCAGCGCCTTGACGATGCCCCGAGGGGTAATCGTAGCACCGGTGAACTGATCGAACACGCCGCCATCGCGTTTCACCTTCCACTGTTTCTCCGGGGGGGTTCCGAGCGAGCGGCCGCGAAAGCCGAGGATCCAGTCCGATTTGCTGGTGTCGATGCGGTCTCCGAGTCCCGGCGTTTCCATATGCGAGAGCACGCGCGCGCCGGCCAGCCGGCCGTCGGCGTAGACCCCGACGAGCAGCTCGATCGGCCCGCTGTAGCCCTTTGCGATCACCGGGCTGAACAGCGCCGCGACCGGCTTGCCTGCCTTGCGCGCGCGAAATACGGTGAGCGGGCGGTCGCCGGCGAGTTCCGGGATGCGGGTGACATAGTGGTCGGCGAGCAGATCGTTGTCCAGCTCGTCGCGAGGCAGTACCTCGTGCAGGCTTTTGAGCAGGAACTCGCGGTGGTTTTGCTCGATGCGCGCGGCGGTGAGACGCTCGGTAACCACTACCAGCGTGGTGCCGACGAAGGCGAAGCCGCCGAGGATCAGGGCCGCGAGCAGGACCGGGCGCTTAGTCATCGTCATCCTCGCGGTGCCCGAAGACGCGCGGGCGGGTGTAGTAGTCGATGGTCGGCGCGGCCATGTTCATCAGCAGCACCGAGAAGGCGACGCCGTCCGGGTAACCGCCCCAGGTGCGGATGACATACACCAGCAGGCCGATCGAGGCGCCGTAGATCAGTTGTCCACGCGGCGTGGTCGAGGCGGTGACCGGGTCGGTCGCGATGAAGAAGGCGCCGAGCATGACGCCGCCGCTGAAGACGTGGAACAGGGGAAACGGGTAGTTTTCCGGGTTGGCCAGCGAGAACAGCGCGGCGATGACGACCAGGCTGGTGATCATCGCCAGCGGGATGCGCCAGCTGATGATGCGCCGGTAGATCAGCCACAGTCCGCCGAGCGCGTACCAGTTGGCGACCCATTCCCAGCCCTTGGCGCCGAAATCGCCCCACATCGGGTTGTCGCGGATCTCCGATATCATCATCTCCTGGCCGAGGCCGGTGCGCATCTGGTCGAGTGGCGTGGCCATGGTGATCGCGTCCCAGCCGCCGAGCGCGTCGGCGCCGCCGAAGATCAGTTGCAGGCTGTCGAACAGGCCGATGGTCTGGGTGCTGAGCACCGATGGCGGCAGCCATTGGGTCATGGCCGCCGGGTAGGAGATCAGCAACAGCACATAGGCCGCCATCGCCGGATTGAACGGGTTGTAGCCCAGGCCGCCGTAGAGCTGCTTGACGATGGCGATGGCGAATACCATGCCGAGCACGGTCATCCACCACGCCAGCGTCGGCGGCGCGGCGAGCGCGAACAGCACTGCGGTGACCACCGCGCTGAAGTCACCGATATCCGGTTGCAGCGGGCGCCCGCGCAGCTTCAACATCGCGGCCTCGGTGGCCAGCGCGGCGAGCGAGGCCAACAGGATGTTGATCAACACGCCCCAGCCGAAATACCAGAACATCGCGGCGATGCCGGGCAGCAGCGCCAGCAAGACCTGGAGCATGACCTGGCGCACCGGACGACGACCCCAGTCATGGGGTGGGCTGACAAGCTGGTTCATGACGGTTCCTTGCGGTCATCGGGGACGCCGGCCTGGGCCTGTTGGCGCGCGCGTTCGGCTTTCTTCGCCTGCACGCGCCGCAGCGCGGCCTGGATCGCGGCTTTTTTCGGATCGTCGTCGGTCTGTTTCTGCTCCAGCGCTTCTTTCTTCTTGCGCAGACGCGCCTTGCGCTCGGCTTCGAGGCGCGCGAGGCGCGCCTGACGCGCTTCGTGGCGGCGTCGCGCGAGGTCGGCCTTGCGGCGCTCCTCCTCTTGCGCCCAGATCTCGGATTTGGCGAAGCGGTAGTACTGCACCAGCGGAATATGGGAGGGACAGACATAGGCGCAGGCGCCGCACTCGATGCAGTCGAACAGGTCGAAGCGCTGGACCTCGTCGAAATCGCGCGCTCGGGTGTACCAGTAGAGCTGTTGCGGCAGCAATTCGACCGGGCAGACCCGTGCGCATTCGCCGCAACGGATGCATGGCCGGGCCGGCTCCTCGGGCGGAGCCTGTTCGGCGTCCAGCGCGAGCAGGCAGTTGCCGCCCTTGAGCAGGGGGTAGTCGTCGCCGGCCAGCGGCACGCCCATCATCGGGCCGCCCATTACGCGACGGCTCGGTTCCTCCCGGTAGCCGCCGATCTGCTCGACGAGCCAGCCGAGCGAGGCGCCGAGCGGGGCGCGGACGTTCTGCGGCTGCTTCAGCGCGCCGCCGCTCAGCGTCACCACGCGCGAGATCAGCGGACGACCGTCGATCACTGCGTCGGCCACCGCCGCCGCGGTGCCGACGTTGTGGCAGACGACCCCGATATCGGCCGGGAGATGTTGCGACGGGACTTCCTGACCGGTCAGAAGGTAGATCAGCTGGCGTTCGCCGCCGCTCGGATAACGAGTCGGGATGGAGATCAGCTCGCTGTCTTCGAGGCCGCTCTCGTCGAGCGCCCGGCGCATCGCCGCAATCGCCTCGGGTTTGTTGTCCTCGATCCCGATCAGGCATTCCCGTGGCGTCAGGATATGACGCATCACGCGCAGCCCGGCGATGATGCGTTCGGCCTGTTCGCGCATCAGCATGTCGTCGCAGGTGATATAGGGTTCGCATTCGGCGCCGTTCAGGATCAGCGTGCGGATCGGTTTGTCGGCGCCCGGAGCGAGTTTGACACTGGTCGGAAAGGCGGCGCCGCCGAGGCCGACGATGCCGGCCCAGCGGATGCGCTCGAGCAGGAAATCGCGGTCGCACTGCTCGAAATGGGGCAGGGGTTCGGGCAGCGCAGCCCACTCGTCCAGGCCGTCGCTCTCGATGACGATCGCGCGCACCGGCAGGCCGGAGGGATGAGGATAGGGGCGTTCCTCGATGGCGACCACGCGGCCCGAGGTCGGGGCATGCAGCGAGGCGCTGACGTAGCCCTCGGCCTGAGCGATCAACTGGCCCTTGGCGACCGGCTCGCCGACATCGACCAGCGGCTCGGCGAGGTGGCCGATGTGTTGGCGCAGCGGCAGCACCAGGCGTTGCGGCACGCCGAGATCGAGGATCGACAGCAGGGTGGACTCCTGCTTGTGCTCGGGCAGGCGCAGGCCGCCGTGGAATCGGTGCAGTTTGCGCGCCGACATCAGCCGGCCTCCCGGAGGGCGTCTTCGTCCGGCGCGGGCCAGTGCCAGTGCGCCAGGTCCGGCTCCAGCCGCACCATCGTGATGCATTCCACCGGGCAGGGCGGCACGCACAGCTTGCAGCCGGTGCATTCGTCCTGGATCACGGTGTGCATCTGCTTCGCCGCGCCGAGGATGGCGTCGACCGGGCAGGCCTGGATGCACAGCGTGCAGCCGATGCAGTCTTTCTCCTCGATATAGGCGACGAGCTTCTCTTGCTGCGCCTCGCCGACCTCTTCATCGAGCGGCAGCGGATCGCGTCCCAGCAGATCGGCGAGTTGCAGGATGACGGTTTCTCCGCCGGGTGGGCAGCGGTTGATATCGGCCTCGCCGCGGGCGATGGCCTCGGCGTAGGGACGGCAACCCGGAAAGCCGCACTGGCCGCATTGGGTCTGCGGCAGCAGCGCATCGATCTGGTCGACGATCGGATCGCCCTCGACGCGGAAGCGGGTTGCGGCAAAGCCCAGCAGCAACCCGAACAGGGCGGCGAGGACGACCATCACCAGGATCGCGGTCAGCATGGGCGGGATTCAGCCGGCGACCAGGCCGGAAAAGCCCATGAAGGCCATCGACATCAGTCCGGCGGTGATCAGCGCGATGGCGTTGCCTTGAAAGGGCTCGGGGACGTCGGCGGCGGCAACGCGCTCGCGCACTGCCGCGAACAGCACCAGCACCAGCGAGAAACCCACCGCCGCGCCGAAGCCGTAGAGCGCGGATTCGACAAAGCCGTGTCGTTCCTGGGTGTTCAGCAAGGCGACGCCGAGCACCGCGCAGTTGGTGGTGATCAGCGGCAGATAGATGCCAAGCACCTGATACAGCACCGGGCTGGTCTTGTGCATCACGGTTTCGGTGAACTGCACCACGACCGCGATCACCAGGATGAAAGCGATGGTTTGCAGATACTCGAGTCCGAGCGGGGCGAGCAGGTATTCGTTCACCAGGTAGCTGCAAACCGCCGACAAGGTCAGTACGAAGGTGGTCGCCAGCCCCATCCCGGTGGCCGTTTCGAGCTTGCGCGAGACGCCCATGAACGGGCACAGGCCGAGAAACTTCACCAGCACGAAGTTGTTGACGAGGATGGTGCTGACCAGGATCAGGGCGTACTCGGCCATCGCGCGATCCTACTTGACCCGCATGCCGGGTTGCGCGCCGGCATCGGGCTGCAACAGCCACAGCTCCTTGCCCCCCGGGCCGGCGGCCAGCACCATGCCCTCGGAAACGCCGAAACGCATCTTGCGCGGCGCCAGGTTGGCGACCATGACAGTCAGTCGGCCGATCAGATCTTCTGGCGCATAGGCCGATTTGATGCCGGCAAAGACGGTACGTCGCTCGTCGCCCAGGTCGAGCGTCAATTGCAGCAGCTTGTCGGCGCCCTCCACATGGGTGGCATCGACGATGCGCGCGATGCGCAGATCGACCTTGGCGAAATCGTCGTATTCGATGGTCGGCGCGATCGGCTCGATCGAGCCGGCCGATGGCGGCGCGGCGGCATCGGCGCCGGCGGCGAGATCCTCCTTCGAGGCCTCGACCATGGCCGCGACGCGCTTGGGATCGACGCGCGTCATCAGCGGCGAGAACCTGCCGATGCGGTGATCGAGCAGCGGAGTGGCGATCGAGTCCCAACCCGGCGGCTCGATGCCGAGAAAGGCCTCGGCCTTTTGCGCCGTGGCCGGCAGGATCGGGCGCAGCCAGGCCATCAGGATACGGAACAGCTCGATGCCCATGCCGCAGACCGCCTGCAACTCGGCCTCGCGGCCTTCCTGCTTGGCGATCACCCAGGGCTTTTTCTCGTCGATGTACTGGTTGGCCTTGTCGGCCCAGGCCATGATCTCGCGCACCGCGTGGCTGAACTCGCGGCGTTCGTACAATTGCGCGATGCCCTCCGAGGCGGCGACGAAGTCGGCATGCAGCGATGGGTTTTCGAGCGAGGCCGGCAGACGGCCGTCGAAGCGCTTGGCGAGGAAGCCGGCGCAGCGGCTGGCGATGTTGACCACTTTGCCAACCAGGTCGGAGTTGACACGCTGGGCGAAGTCCTCGAGGTTCAGGTCGATGTCGTCGACCCCGGAGCCGAGCTTCGCGGCGAAGTAGTAACGCAGGTATTCCGGATTCAGGTGATCCAGATAGGTGCGCGCCTTGATGAAGGTGCCGCGCGACTTCGACATCTTCTGGCCGTCGACGGTCAGAAAGCCATGCGCGTAGATCGCCGTCGGCGCGCGGAAGCCGGCGCCGGAGAGCATCGCCGGCCAGAACAAGGCATGGAAGTAGATGATGTCCTTGCCGATGAAGTGGTACAGCTCGGCGTCGCTGTCCGGCCGCCACCAGGCGTCGAAATCCAGACCGATGCGGTCGCAGAGATTGCGGAAGCTCGCCATGTAGCCGATCGGCGCGTCGAGCCAGACATAGAAATACTTGCCCGGATGGCCCGGGATCTCGAAGCCGAAGTAGGGCGCGTCGCGCGAGATGTCCCACTCTTGCAGGCCGGCCTCGAACCATTCGTCGAGCTTGTTGGCGACCGCTTCCTGGAGATGGCCGGCGTGGGTCCATTGCTTCAGCATCGGCTCGAAATCACCCAGTTTGAAGAACAGGTGCTCGGTTTCCTTCTCCACCGGCTTGGCGCCGGAGACCGCCGAGTAGGCGTTCTTCAGCTCGGTCGGCGCGTAGGTCGCGCCACAGACCTCGCAGCTGTCCCCATACTGGTCGGGCGCGCCGCACTTCGGGCATTCGCCCTTGATGAAACGGTCCGGCAGGAACATCTCCTGCTGAGGATCGTAGGCCTGGGTGATCTTGCGCGTCGCGATATGGCCGGCGGCCTGGTTGCGCTCGAAGATCAGTTCGGCATAGTGGCGGTTCTCGTCCGAGTGGGTCGAGTGATAGTTGTCGAAGCCGATCGCGAAATCGGCGAAATCGGCCTGGTGTTCGCGGTGGGTCTTCTCGATCAGCTCTTCCGGGGTGATCCCCTCCTGGCGCGCGCGCAGCATGATCGGTGTGCCGTGGGCGTCGTCGGCGCAGACATAGAAGCACTGGTGTCCGCGCATGCGCTGGAAGCGTGTCCAGATGTCGGTCTGGATGTATTCCACCAGATGGCCGATGTGGATCGGCCCGTTGGCATAGGGCAGGGCGCTGGTGACAAGGATCTTGCGGGTGGTGTCGGACATCGGGGCTGGCCTTTCGGAACGGCAGGATCAGCGCCCATTATCGCATATTTCCAGGCCCTCCGGATGACCTGGAAGCCCTGCCGCGTGTACGGAAGAGACAAGCCGCGCCCGGAATCCTCCAGGCGCGGATTCCGGGCGGGCACCGGCGGGGTTGGGCTTACAGCCCCATGTGCTTGCGATATTTCTTCTCGCCCTTTTCGTAGATGTTCTTCGCCGAGCCGACCAGCAGCGGATCCGGAGGAACCGCGATCTTATGCTTTTTGTTCGGATAGTCGAGGTTGTTGAGCAGGAAGCGCATCGCGTTCAGGCGCGCGCGCTTCTTGCAGTCGGATTTGATTACGGTCCACGGTGCGTCGGCGGTGTCGGTGTAGAAGAACATGGCCTCCTTCGCGGCGGTGTAGTCGTCCCACTTGTCCAGCGATTGCAGATCGATCGGGCTCAGCTTCCATTGTTTCAGCGGGTCGTTCAGGCGGGCGTGGAAGCGGCGGAACTGCTCTTTTCGGCTGACCGAGAACCATAGTTTGAACAGGTGGATGCCGTCACGCACCAGCATGCGTTCGAACTCCGGCGCCTGACGCATGAACTCGAGGTACTGTTCCGGGGTGCAGAAGTTCATCACCCGCTCGACACCGGCGCGGTTGTACCACGAGCGGTCGAAGAGCACGATCTCCCCCTTCGTCGGCAGGTGCTTGGCATAGCGCTGGAAGTACCATTGGCCCGCCTCTTCGTGGGTGGGTTTTTCGAGCGCGACGACGCGCGCCCCACGGGGGTTCATGTGCTCCATCACGCGCTTGATGGTGCCTCCCTTGCCGGCCGCGTCGCGCCCCTCGAACAGGATCACGATGCGCTGTCCGGTGTCCTTGACCCAGTTTTGCATCTTGATCAGCTCGATCTGCAGATCGCGTTTCTGGTCTTCGTACTTGCGCCGGCTGAGCTTGCGCGGGTAGGGATAGTTGGCGTCCGGGAAGATCTCCTTCTTGCCGAGTTTCGAGACTTCCTCGACGGTCGGGACGCCCTTGCCGGATTTGAAATGGTTCTCCTTGGTGAGGATCTGTAAGGCTTCTGCGCTCATTGTCGGTGGTTCCTGCCGGGTTGGGTTGATGGGGGCATGCATGGCCGCGCGGAGACGGCTGGATTCGCGCGCTCTGGTGCGTAATGGCTTCATGGATGCCCTTCCATTATAGTAGATGGGCAACGGAGTTTGCTGACTGAGGTCAAAGGTAGAGGGCCGTGGCTTGGCGGCGCGCCGGGGGCGGCTACAGTAGTTGAACGTTCATGGGCGACGAGGATCGAACTCGAGGTCCACGGGGAGAAGGCAGCTCGATGCGATGTTCCAGGAGATTGAATCGATGGTTCTGGCTGGTTTTTTCGGCGGTCATCGCGGGGTGCGCGGTGAACCCGGTCACCGGCCAGCGCGAGTTGAACCTGGTCAGCGAATCCCAGGAGCTGGCGATCGGGGCCAGACAGTTTCTGCCGAGTCGCCAGGAACAGGGGGGTGACTACAATGCCGAGCCGGAGGTGGTGGCCTATGTGCGCGAGGTCGGCCAGAAGCTTGCGGCGGTGGCCGATCGCAAGTTGCCCTACGAATTCGTCGTATTGAACAATGACACGCCGAATGCCTGGGCGCTGCCCGGGGGCAAGATCGCGGTCAATCGCGGCTTGTTGACGCGGCTCGACAGCGAGGCCGAGCTGGCCGCGGTGCTCGCGCACGAGATCGTCCACGCGGCGGCGCGCCACGGCGCCCAGCAACTGCAACGCGGCTTGCTGATGCAGGGCGCGGTGTTGGCCGCCTCGGCGGCGGCCTCGTCGTCGCGTTACGGCGGCCTGGCCGGCACCGCGGCGTCGCTGGGCTCGGTTCTGCTGTCGCGCGCCTACGGGCGGGATGCCGAGCGCGAGGCCGATTACTACGGCATGCGCTATATGTTGCGCGCCGGTTACGATCCGTGGGCCGCGGTGCGCCTGCAAAAGCTTTTCGTGAAGCTGTCGAAGGCGCATGATCCGGCCTGGCTGGGCGGTTTGCTCGCCACGCACCCGCCGTCACGCGAGCGCGTCGAGAACAATCGCCGGGAGGCCGAGGCGCTGACACGCGGCTTGCGGGGCCGACGGCTGTTCGTCGGCGCCCATGCCTACCAGCGGCGCATGGCCGGGCTGCTGCGCGCCAAGCCGGCCTATGCGGCCTACCGCAAGGGTCGCAAGGCGTTGAAGCGGGGTGACGCCGAGGCCGCGCTGCGCCTGGCCGACGAGGCGATCGACATCGAACCGCGCGAGGCCTTGTTCTTCGCGTTGCGCGGCGAGGCCCTGCGCAAGCTGGGCCGCAAGCGCGCGGCGTTGCGCGCCATCGACCGCGCTGTCGAGCGGAATCCGGACTACTTTGCCTTGCATGTCGAGCGCGGCCTGCTGTTGCACGAACTGGGTGACGACCACGCCGCGCGGCGGGCGTTCGAGCGCAGCATCGACCAGCTGCCGACCGCGACGGCCTATTACGCGCTCGGTCTGATCGCGGCCGGGCAGGGAGAGCGGGAGCGTGCGGTGAAGTATCTGCGGGTCGCTTCCCGGGCGCGCTCGGAGGTCGGGAAGCGCGCCCGAGCGGACCTGCTCCGGCTGGATCTGGCGCGCCATCCCGAGCGCTATGTACAGGCCGATATCGCGCTGGACGATGACGGCTACCTGCTGATCGTGCTGCGCAATCGCAGCGCGAGCCCGCTGCGCGATCTGCTCGTGCTGGTGGGGCGCCGCCGGGGCGGCGGGCTGGCGCCGCTTGAACGCATCCCCTACCATGGTGTCTTGAAAGCGGGCGCGCGCGCCACCATCTCGACCGATATCGGCCCGCTGTCCTCGCGCGGCGAGCTGGCGCGTTATGGCGCGCGGGTCGAGGGCGCTGAAGACGGCTCCACACGGCGCTTGCGCCTGTGAACGGCGGAGGTTTTCGATGGGTTTCATGAACAAGATCCTCCGCCTGAACGACGGCGATACCAGCGGCTATCTGCCGTTCGTGATCGCCGGGAGACAGGTCGGCAACATCCGCCCGGCGTTCGCCGCCTTGCTGCGCGCGTTTCCGGAGGTTTTCGTGGTCGGTGAGACCTGGGTTTCGCTGCATCATGATTTGCATGACTTCGAGTCGCGCTCCGAGGCCCTCGCCCGGGTGTTGCGGAACCTTCATCGCGAAGGGCGGGTCGAAACCCTGCTCGGCGAGATGTACCCGGTCACCGATGGGCGCCGCGAGCACGCGCTGTGCCTGATCGATCGTGGCGCGATCGGCTATTTTGGTATCTGCGCCTTCGGCCAGCATCTCAATGGTTATGTTGGCGAGGGTGATGATCTGCGTATGTGGATTGCCACCCGCGCGCGCGATCGCAAGCTCTATCCGGGCAAGCTCGATCAACTGGTTGCCGGCGGTTTGCCGTGGGGCATCTCGCTGGCCGGGAATCTGGCGAAGGAGTGCCACGAAGAGGCCGGTATGTCGTCCGAGCTGGCGGCGCGCGCGCGACCGGTCGGCGCATTGAGCTATTTCGCGGAGAATCCGCGCGGGTTGAAGCCGGACGTATTGTATTGCTACGACTTGGCGCTGCCGGAGGATTTCCGTCCGGTATGTACCGATGGCGAGGTCGAGACCTTCGAGCTGATGCCGATCGCCGAGGTCATCGAGCGGGTGCGCGACAGCGACGATTTCAAACCGAACTGCGACCTCGTGATCATCGATTTCCTGATCCGCCACGGTTATCTCGGCCCGGAGGAGTCGGATTATCTGGCGTTGCAGACCGGCCTGCATCCCGGGGTCCGGGGGATTGGCGCGGTATGCTTGTGAGCCGGGTCCCGCGAGCGCGTGCTACACTCGAACCACAAGACAAGATCGGCATGGCAATGTCGGCACACCGCCGAATAGCAGGATGACAACGATGCATTTACTGAAACGATCCTTTCTGGCCCTGTGGCTGCTCATCGGCCTGGCGCCGGCGGCGCCGGGCCGTGTTTCATTGGTCAGCGAGCAGGATCTGACGCCGCACCGGGCCAATCGCCAGGCGGCGCTGATCATGACCCGCGTCATGGAGAAGTATCATTACAAGAAGGTTGAGCTCGATGACGCCTTTTCGGAAAAGATCTTCAAGCGTTATCTCGATACCCTCGATCCCAATCGCAGTTTCTTCACCGCGAAGGATATCGAGCGCTTCCAGAAGTATCGTCACCAGTTCGATGACGCCTTGCACGAGGCACGCCTGGAAGGCGCCTTCGAGATCTTTCGCACCTATCGGCATAGGGTGGCTGAACGCGTCGATCATGCCTTGCGATTGCTGAAGCGGGGCTTCGATTTCACCAGGGACGAGAGCTACCGTTTCGATCGGGAGGATGCGCCCTGGCCGGCCGACGAGGCGGCGCTCGACGAGCTCTGGCGCAAACGGGTCAAGAACGATGTGTTGAGCCTGAAGCTGGCCGGGAAGCCGATGGACAAGATCCGCAAGACCCTGAGCCAGCGCTACGAGGGCATCAAGCGGCGCACCTTCCAGCTCAACGCCAATGACGTCTTCCAGTTGTTCGCCAATGCCTATGCCATGAGCCTGGAGCCGCATACCGGCTATATGTCGCCGCGCAGCTCGGAGAATTTCGACATCGGCATGAGGCTGTCGCTGGAAGGGATCGGCGCGGTGCTGAAGACCGATAACGAGTATACCGTCGTGCAACGCACCGTGCCGGGTGGTCCGGCGGCGCTGAATGGCGAACTCAAGCGCGGCGACCGCATCGTCGGCGTCGCCCAGGGACGCGATGGCAAGATGGTCGATATCGTCGGCTGGCGGCTGCAAGATGTGGTGCAGCGCATCCGCGGGCCGAAGGACAGCATCGTTCGCCTCGAGGTGTTGCCGAAAGGCGCCATCGGCGACGCCAAGACCAAGGAGATCACGCTGGTGCGCAACAAGGTCAAGCTGGAAGACCAGGCGGCGAAGTCGAAGGTGATCGAAGACATCGGTGGTCTGCATGGTTTGCGCATCGGCGTCATCGAGATTCCGACCTTCTATCGGGATTTCGCCACCGAGGCGCGCGGCGATCCGGATTTTCGCAGCACCACGCGCGATGTGCGCAAGCTGTTGAAGAAGCTGCGCGGGCAGAAGGTCGACGGCATCGTCATCGATTTGCGTGGCAACGGGGGCGGCGCGCTCAGCGAGGCGGTCGAGCTGACCGGGCTGTTCATACCCGAGGGTCCGGTAGTGCAGGTGCGCGATTCCAGCGGGGATGTGAATATCGAGCGCGATCCCGATCCGAAGCAGGTCTATTCCGGCCCCTTGGCGGTGCTCGTCGATCGCAACAGCGCTTCGGCCTCGGAGATCTTCGCCAGCGCGATCCAGGACTACAAGCGTGGCTTGATCCTCGGTGAGCCGACCTTCGGCAAGGGCACGGTGCAAACCTTGATCGATCTCGACCGCTTCGTGCCCAATCGCGTCGGCGGTCTGGGTCGCCTGCGCCTGACGATGGCGCAGTTCTTCCGCGTCAACGGCGGAAGCACCCAGTATCGCGGCGTGGTGCCGGACGTGCCTTTTCCGACGGTGATCGAAGGGGATTACGGCGAGCGCTCCTACGACAACGCGCTGCCGTGGGCGCATATCAAGCCGGCGCACATCAAGACCGCCGGACTGGGCTCGGCATCGCAACTGCTCGATGATCATTACCAGCGCATCAGCCACGACCCGGGTTTCGCCTACCTCATCGAATCCGAGAAGGAACTGGCCAAGGCGCGCAAGCGCAAGAGCCTGAGCCTGCTGGAAAGCAAGCGGCGCAAGGAATGGAAGGAACGCGAGGAGCGCCAGCTGGCGAACCGGAATCGTTTCCGCAAGGCGGTCGGTTTGCCGCCGATCAGCCTGGCGCAGAGCCTCGAGGAGGCGGATGCCGACGACAGCGACGAGAAAGAATCCGACGCGGTTCGCGCGATCGAGATCGACGAAGCCGCGCGGATACTCGCCGATTTCATCAAATCCTGCGAACCGCCGGTGATGACGGCGATGCGCAAGAAGGATTGGTAGTCCGGGCGGACAGGGTCAGCCATCACGACGACCACATGAACGGCAGGTGCCCGCCCGGATGATTTCCCCGCCTCGAAAGCGTCGTCGTCCGCGCCTCGGAAACGATTGGTTCCCTTGAGCATGAAAAAAAAGGGCAAGCACTTGCGAACGCTGCGCGATTTCGTGCGCTGGGGAGCCAGCCGCTTCGTCGAGGCCGGGCTGTTCTTCGGACACGGCACCGACAACCCCTTGGACGAGGCCCTGGCGCTGGTGCTGCATGCCGTTCATCTGGATCACAGCCTGCCCGGGGGATGGCTGGATTGCCGGCTCGACAAGGCGGAGCGGCGCGCGGTGAGAAAGCTGTTGCAGCGGCGCATCGAGGAACGTAAGCCCGCGGCTTACCTGATCGGCAGGGCCTATTTCGCCGGTCTCGAATTTCTTGTCGACGAACGCGTGTTGGTGCCGCGTTCTCCGATCGCCGAATGGATCGAAAAGGGCTTCGCGCCCTGGTTGTCGCCGGACGTGGGACGTTTTGCCGGTGGGCCGCCGCGGGTGCTCGATCTGTGCACCGGCAGCGGCTGCATCGCGATCGCTTGCGCCCATTGGCTCGATGGGCTGCTGGAGGGCGGTGAGCTCCAGGTCGACGCGGTCGACATATCGCCCGCCGCGTTGGAGGTGGCCGCGGAGAACGTGGCGCGTCATGACTTGGAGCGGCGGGTCTCGCTGATTCAGTCCGATCTCTACGACAACTTACCGGAAGGGCGCCGCTATGCGCTGATCGTCAGCAACCCACCCTATGTTTCCGAACGCGAGATGCGTGGGCTTCCATCCGAGTATCGTGCTGAACCGACGATCGCGCTGCGCGCCGATGACGATGGTCTGGCCGTCGTCATCCGGCTGCTCGCCGGGGCGGCGGAGCGTTTGTCGCCGGAAGGGCTTTTGGTGGTCGAGGTCGGCAACAGCGCGACCGCGCTCGCGGCGCGCTTCCCCGAGCTGCCCTTTACCTGGCTCGATTTCGAGCGCGGCGGCGACGGTGTGTTTCTGCTCACCGCCGAACAGCTGGCGCAACATCAATCCCTGTTTGCAAACGAGGTGAACCACCGTGAGTCTACGCAGAGCGAGAACACCTGAGGAATACGCGGAATGGGTCAAGTCGGCGGTGTTCGAGGTCGGCGACCTGCGCGAATGCCTGTTGTATGAGACCGAGGAAGCGATGACCGCCTTCCCGGTCTGGCTCGAACCTCTGGAACAGAGTATCCGGGCCATCTACGATCAGATGTGCGACGGCAACTACCATTTCGGCCGCGAGGATCTTCCCTTCATGGAGATCATCCACAACCACGGTGACCAGATCCCGTTCGCGACCCTGCTGAAGCAGATCAACGACACCCACCGGCACGGTTTGGAGATTGACGAGGAATGATCTGGCGCGCCGCGACCCGGGGCGCTACAATGCCCGGTTTGGTGGCAAGTCAAGCGAAAGTGGCGGAACTGGTAGACGCGCTGGATTTAGGTTCCAGTGGGGCAACCCGTGAGAGTTCGAGTCTCTCCTTTCGCACCATCATCTGAATCGTTGCGACCGGCGGGGAGGTTGCCTGTCCCGGTCGTTTTTCATTGGTATTCGTGGCGGGTCGCGTGGCGCCGCCGGTGTCAGGAATCTGGAGAGTTTGAATGCAAGTTTCGGTGGATGCGGGCGAGGGCCTCGAGCGTCGGATGACGGTGGAGTTGCCATCCGGGGAGCTGGAGAATCGGATCGACAAACGGTTGCGGGATCTCTCCCGCAACCTGCGCATGGACGGCTTTCGTCCCGGCAAGGTGCCGTTGTCGGTGATTCGCAAGCGCTTTGGCGAGCAGGTCCGCCAGGAGGCCATTGGCGAGCTGGTGGAATCCACCTTCTTCGACGCCGCCAAGAGTCAGGATCTCAACCCCGCCGGCATGCCGCGCATCGAATTGCTGGACTCGCCCCGCGAAGGCTTTGTGGCCTACCAGGCGGTGTTCGAGGTGATGCCCGAGGTCGAGGTCGGCGAGCTCTCCTCGGTCACGGTCAAGAAACCGGTCGCCGAGGTCAGCGAGGAAGACGTCGACCGCATGATCGAGCGCCTGCGCGAGCAACGCGCCACCTTCAACGAGGTCGAACGTCCGGCGGCCGACGGTGATCGCGTCACGGTCGATTTTACCGGTACGGTCGATGGCGAGACCTTCGACGGCGGATCGGCCGAGGACGTGCCGGTGCTGCTGGGCTCCCACGCCATGATCGATGGCTTCGAGGAGGGCCTGATCGGCGCCCGCGCCGGCGAGACCCGCTCGCTGGATCTGGAATTTCCGGAGGATTTCCACGACGCCGACCTCGCCGGCAAGGCGGCGCATTTCGAGGTCACGGTGAAGAAGGTCGAGGAACGGGTGTTGCCGGAAACCGACGCCGGGTTCGTTCAGTCGTTCGGCGTCGAGGACGGCGAACTGGCCTCGCTGCGCGCCGAGATCCGCGCCAACATGGAGCGCGAACTGAAGCAGCGCCTGCGCGCGAAGAAGCGGGAGGCGATCATGGAAGCCCTGCTGAGCGTGGTCGAGTTCCCGGTTCCCACGGCCTTGATCAAGGCCGAAATCGGCGCGATGAAGGAGAACATGCGCCAAGAGATGGAACAGGCGGGACAGCGCACCAGCGTCGACCTTCCGGACGACCTCTTTCACGAAGCGGCGGAGCGCCGCGTGCGTCTGTCGCTGGCGTTGGGCAAGATCGTCGACCAGTATGAAATCACGCTCGATCAGGAACGGGTCGAGGCGATGATCGAGGAGCTGGCCTCCAGTTACGAGAATCCGGACGAGGTGATCGAGTTCTATCGCAACGACCCCGAGCAACGGCGTCAGATCGAGAACGCCGCGCTCGACGAGCAGGTTGCCGACAAGCTGCTCGAAGAGATGACGGTCGAAGAGGAACGGCACGAATTCGACAAGCTGATGAAAGCCTAGTCGCCTGCCGGGTCTGGGGTGTCGCGAAGCGGGACCCCGGAGCCGAATCGCCCACCTGCCTCGTTCCCCTTGACTTTCGCTCCATCGTCTCCACCCTTCTTTGAGATTATTACGCCAGGGAAGGGTTTTTCGGGGCGAAAAAGGCCCGATCTCCTGTTATAGTCACGCTTCCGGCCCCAGCCCGCATGCCTCAGCACACATCGTTTGGCGGTGGCCGGGTGCTCCCTCGGGCGTCTTTCGTATGTTGAGCGGTCTGGTGAGATATGGGACCAAGCACGGCGTTGGATTTCCCTTTTGCATTATCTTCCTGCCGGCCGGAGCAAGCACGCACGGCGGACCGGGGCAGACCGCGTTCTGCTCCTGTTTTCACCGCGAACCAAAGGATTTCCTGGAACTGACCGATAGGCAAGCTATGAATGAATCGAGCATTGAAAACCTGGGGTTGATCCCCATCGTCGTCGAGCAGACCGCGCGCGGGGAACGCTCCTACGATATCTATTCCCGCCTGCTGAAAGAGCGCGTGATCTTCGTCGTGGGTCCGATCGAGGACCATATGGCGAACCTGATCGTCGCCCAGCTGCTGTTCCTGGAATCCGAGAATCCAGACAAGGACATCCACCTCTATATCAACTCGCCGGGCGGCTCGGTGACCGCCGGCATGGCGATCTATGACACCATGCAGTTCATCCGCCCCCATGTCACCACCATGTGCATCGGCCAGGCGGCGAGCATGGGCGCGGTACTGCTGGCGGGAGGCGAGAAGAGCAAACGCTACTGCCTGCCGAACTCGCGCGTGATGATCCACCAGCCGCTGGGCGGTTTTCAGGGGCAGGCCTCGGATTTCGAGATCCATGCCAGGGAGATCCTGCTGATCCGTGAGCGGCTGAACAAGATCCTCGCGCATCATACCGGCCAGCCGTTGGAGAAGATCGCCGAGGATACCGAGCGCGACAACTTCATGAGTGGCGAGGAGGCCGCGGCCTATGGCCTGATCGACGAGGTGCTCGACAAACGGGCCGCAGCGGAAGAGACCTGACGCTGGCGGTTGTCCGGAGCCGGACGGACAACGTCCGTCGCCAAGTCGTCCGCCGGGAGTAATAAGCAGGATTCGTGGTCAAACAATCGATGGGTGGGCCGATAAAATGGGAAACGCCGTCCATTTTTTCGGTTGCCGGTGGAAGCGGTTCAGCTACCCGTTTGGCGAGAGGGTTGCGAAACCGCCCATAACGGATATGATTAAGGTACAGGTGTCCGTGTAACACGGATGAAAAGATTTTGGAATGAGGTTTTTCTATGGGTGACGACAAGCACGGCAAGAGCGACGATGGCAAGTTGCTGTACTGCTCTTTCTGCGGCAAGAGTCAGCACGAAGTGCGTAAATTGATCGCCGGTCCGTCGGTATTCATCTGTGATGAATGCGTCGAGCTTTGCAACGACATCATCCGCGAGGAGATGCAGGACAAGGCGCGCGGGTCGGGCCACAGCCTGCCGGTGCCGAAAGAGATCAAGGAAAGCCTCGATCAATACGTCATCGGCCAGGCGCAGGCCAAGAAGATGCTGGCGGTCGCGGTCTACAACCACTACAAGCGTCTGGAAGCCAACGAGCTGAAGGATGGTGTCGAGATATCGAAGAGCAACATCCTGTTGATTGGGCCGACGGGTTCCGGCAAGACCCTGCTCGCCGAAACGTTGGCGCGCCTGCTCAACGTGCCGTTCACGATCGCCGATGCCACCACCTTGACCGAGGCCGGTTACGTTGGGGAGGATGTCGAAAACATCATCCAGAAGCTGTTGCAGAAATGCGATTACGATGTCGAAAAGGCGCAGACCGGGATCGTCTATATCGACGAGATCGACAAGATCTCGCGCAAATCCGATAACCCGTCGATCACTCGTGACGTCTCCGGCGAGGGCGTGCAACAGGCGCTGCTGAAGCTGATCGAAGGCACGATCGCCTCGGTGCCGCCGCAGGGCGGGCGCAAGCACCCGCAGCAGGAGTTCCTGCAGGTCGATACCTCGAACATCCTGTTCATCGTCGGCGGCGCCTTCGCCGGGCTCGACAAGGTGATCCGCGATCGTTCCGAGAAAAGCGGCATCGGCTTCTCGGCGCAGGTGCGTAGCAAGGATGACGACAAGCGCGATCTTGGCGAGACCCTGGCCGCGGTTGAGCCGGAGGATCTGATCCGCTACGGTCTGATCCCGGAATTCGTCGGTCGTCTGCCGGTTGTGGCAACGCTCGAGGAGCTCGATGAAGACGCCCTGGTGCAGATCCTGACCCAGCCGAAGAACGCGCTGATCAAGCAGTATGGCCATCTCTTCGAGATGGAAGGGGCCGAGCTCGAGATCCGCGAGGATGCGCTGCGCGCGATCGCGCGCAAGGCGATGGAGCGCAAGACCGGCGCCCGCGGCCTGCGCACCATCCTCGAACAGACCCTGCTTGATACCATGTACGATTTGCCTTCGATGGATAACGTCAGCAAGGTCGTGCTCGACGAAGCCGTTATCGAGGGCGAATCGGAGCCGTACATCCTGCTCGAAGGGCAGGGCAAGCAAGTGGCTTCCGCGGACTGAGCGGGTCCCGCGCCGGGCGCCGTCGTCGGCGGATGCCGGCGGCGCCGGGCGAAGCCCCTTGAAAATCCGCCATCCCGCCCCCATGTCGAATACAAGCTGATCCCATCCCGGCTCCGCGCCATCCCGCGTGCGAGGGCGCGGGCCGCATGGGATTCGACAGAATAAGAACGAGGCCGACCGGTCCCGTTCGATAGGAAACACACAAAGGACACGTTATGGGTCAAGATACCAAGACCTCGACACAGATCACCCGAATGAACACGACCGTGCCGGTATTGCCGTTGCGCGATGTGGTGGTCTACCCCCACATGGTCATCCCGCTGTTCGTCGGTCGCGACAAGTCGATCAAGGCACTCGACGCGGCGATGCAGGAAGACAAACAGATCCTGCTGTTGGCGCAGAAAAACGCCGAGATCGACGACCCGACGCTGGACGATCTCTACCCGATCGGCACCCTGGCCAATATTCTGCAACTGCTGAAGCTGCCCGACGGCACCATCAAGGTGTTGGTCGAAGGCGCGCAGCGCGCGCGCATGATCGAGCTCGCGCCGGCCGAAGGCTACCATGCGGCGCGCATCGAGCCGATCGAAGACCAGGTCGAACTCGACGAGCGCGAGATGGAAGTGCTGATGCGTTCGGCCATGTCGCTGTTCGACCAGTACGTCAAACTGAACAAAAAAGTGCCGCCGGAGGTGCTGACCTCGCTTGCCAGCATCGACGAGCCGAGCCGCCTGGCCGATACCATGGCCGCGCACATGGCCCTGAAGCTCGAAGAGAAGCAACACGCGCTCGAGATCCCCGATGTGCGCGAGCGACTCGAGCACCTGATGGCGCTGATGGAAGGCGAGAACGACCTGTTGCAGATGGAAAAGCGCATCCGTGGCCGCGTCAAGCGCCAGATGGAGAAGAACCAGCGCGAGTACTACCTCAACGAGCAGATGAAGGCCATCCAGAAGGAACTCGGCGAGATGGACGAGGCGCCGAACGAGATCGAGGAGCTGGAACAGCGCATCGAGAAGGCCGGCATGCCGAAAGAGGCCAAGAGCAAGGCGCTGTCCGAGCTGAACAAGCTCAAGCTGATGTCGCCGATGTCGGCCGAGGCCACCGTGGTGCGCAACTACATCGATGCGCTGGTCGCGGTGCCGTGGAAGAAGCGCAGCAAGATCCATCTCGATCTCGAAAAGGCCCAGCAGGTACTCGATGAGGACCACTACGGTCTCGAAAAGGTCAAGGAACGCATCCTGGAATACCTTGCCGTGCAGCAGCGCGTGCGCAAGCTGAAAGGGCCGATCCTGTGCCTGGTCGGACCGCCCGGCGTCGGCAAGACCTCGCTCGGCAAGTCGATCGCGCGCGCGACCAATCGCAAGTTCGCGCGCATGTCGCTCGGCGGCGTGCGTGACGAAGCCGAGATCCGCGGCCATCGTCGCACCTATATCGGCGCCCTGCCGGGCAAGATCGTGCAGAACCTGAGCCGTGTCGGCACCAAGAACCCGCTGTTTCTGCTCGACGAGATCGACAAGATGGCGATGGACTTTCGTGGCGACCCGGCCTCGGCGCTGCTCGAGGTGCTCGATCCGGAGCAGAACAACGCTTTCGTCGATCACTACCTGGAGGTCGATCTCGACCTCTCCGAGGTGATGTTCGTCGCCACCGCGAACACGATGAACATTCCCGGGCCGCTGCTCGACCGCATGGAAGTGATCCATCTCTCCGGCTACACCGAGGACGAGAAGATCAACATCGCCGAGCGTTACCTGATCCCGAAGCAGATGAAAAGCAACGGCTTGAAGGACAACGAGCTGGTCATCCGTCCGTCGGCGGTGCGCGACATCGTGCGCTTCTACACCCGCGAGGCCGGGGTGCGCAACCTCGAACGCGAGATCGCCAAGATCTGCCGCAAGGTGGTCAAGGAGATCCTGCTGAAAAAGCCCAGGGGCACGGTGACGATCACGCCGAAATCGCTCGAGAAATACCTTGGCGTAAAGCGCTTCCGCTACGGCCGCGCCGAAGAGACCGATCAGGTCGGCCAGGTCACCGGCCTGGCATGGACCGAGGTCGGCGGCGAACTGCTGCGCATCGAAGCCGCGTTGGCTCCGGGCAAGGGGCAACTGACCCAGACCGGCCAGCTTGGCGACGTAATGAAGGAATCGATCCAGGCGGCGATGACCGTGGTGCGCAGCCGCGCCGAATCGCTCGGCCTGGAGCCGGACTTCTACCAGAAGGTGGATATCCACATCCATGTGCCTGAGGGCGCGACACCGAAGGACGGCCCGAGCGCCGGCATCGGCATGTGCACCGCGCTGGTGTCGTCCCTGACCGGCATCCCGGTGAGAGCCGATGTCGCGATGACCGGCGAGATCACGTTGCGCGGCGAGGTGTTGCCGATCGGCGGTTTGAAAGAGAAGCTGCTCGCGGCGCATCGTGGCGGCATTCGTACCGTGATCATTCCGCACGAGAACGAGCGGGATCTGGTCGACATACCGCGCAATATCAAGCAAAACCTCGATATCCGCCCGGTGCGTTGGATCGATGAAGTGCTCGAGATCGCGCTGACCTCGATGCCGCACCCGGTGGCCTCCGATGACAACGAGAACCGCGCTGGAGAGAGCGCGCCGCCGGCGGCCAAGAAGAAGCCACGCGCGCGCAAGAGCAGCAAAAAGTCCGGCGTCGTCACCAAACACTGATTGCCGGCGCGCAATGCCCGCGCCCCGACGGGGCGCGGGCTTTTTCTTGCGGAAATGCCGAACTCCGCTGGCCAGGACAATCGCGCGTAAATGCCATTGACCTGACAAGGCACAGGCCCGATCCAGCGTGGCGGATCGGGCAACCGCGCCAAGCCTTTGAAATCAGGAAATCTCAAGTGAAATGAAGCGCGATTGCCCTGATCCACTGGCCCGCCGGTCCTTGACCCCTGCCGGGCTCTACTGTATAAAATGCGGCTTCTCCGGGCACTGGGACAGTGGCGCATCCAGGCGGGATGTGGCGAGCGGAGCACAAATACCATTGGGGGACATTGCATGAATAAAACTGAATTGGTCAAGGCGATGGCGGATGGCGCGGACATCTCGGTGGCCGCCGCGGGACGCGCGCTCGATGCCATGGTAGACACCATCACTCAGGCATTGAAGGATGGGGATCAGGTCACCCTGATCGGCTTTGGCACCTTCTCCGTGCGTGATCGCGCCGCGCGTACCGGCCGCAACCCGCGCACCGGTGAAACGCTGGAGATCAAGGCATCGAAAAATCCGGTTTTCAAGGCTGGTAAAACGCTCAAGGATGCTGTAAACTGACGCACCTTTCTCAGGGTCAGGGTGCTTAGCTCAGCTGGGAGAGCATCGCCCTTACAAGGCGAGGGTCGCAGGTTCGATCCCTGCAGCACCCACCACCAAATTTGGAGTGGTAGTTCAGTTGGTTAGAATACCGGCCTGTCACGCCGGGGGTCGCGGGTTCGAGTCCCGTCCACTCCGCCATATACGAAAAGGCATCCGCTGTTCGGATGCCTTTTTTTTTTGCCGTGGGCGCAAGCACCGGTCCGTCCGGCTCTGGTAGACTAGCGCCCTTCGAACTCCACTATCCGTACTTCCCGTAGGTAGCGACGCAATGCTAGAAGCAATCAGAGAGAAGGCGCAGGGCTGGATAGCCTGGGCCATCGTCATATTGATCACCATCCCCTTTGCCCTGTGGGGTATCCAGCAATACCTCGGCGGCGGTGGCGAGGTGGAAGTGGCCAAGGTCAACGGTGAACCCATCGCCCAGCGGGATCTCGAGGTCAAGATGCGGAACCTGCGCATGAACATGCGCGAGCGACTCGGCGATGCCTACCGCCCCGGGATGTTCGATCCCAAGCTGCTGCGCGCCAAAACGCTGGACTCGATGATCCGCGCCACCTTGCTCTATCAGCACTCGAAAGACCTCGGGCTGGGTGTCAGCAACGCCGAGGTCATCGCGCTGATCCAGAATCTGCCGCTGTTTCAGGTCGGCGGGAAATTCAACCGGGATGCCTACAAGCAGGGCCTGCGCCTGCAAGGCATGACCTCCAGGATGTTCGAGGAGCAGGTTCGCAAGTCCCTGGTCTCCACCCAACTCGCCGATGCCATCAGCGACAGCGCCATCGTCACCCCGGGCCTGCTCGCGGACTATGTCCGCCTTGCCGACCAGCAGCGGGATTTCCGCTACCTGCGTATCCGGGCGTCGCGCTATCGCGAGCAGGTCAAGATCGACGACGCGGGGATCAAGGCGTGGTATGACCAGCATCCCGATCGATTCGTCCAGCCCGAGCGCGTCAAGGTCGAATATCTCGATTTTGCGATCGACGCCCTGCGGGACCAGATTCCGGTGACGGACGAAGCCTTGCGTGATTACTACCAGCAGAACATCGAGAAATACAACCGCCCGGAGAAGCGCCGCGTCAGCCATATCCTGATCCAGGCCGACGAAAACGCCAGTGAAGAGGACAAGGCCAAGGCCAGGAAACAGGCCAAGGCCAAGGCCAGGAAACAGGCCGAGGAGCTCTACCAGCAGTTGCAACAGGGGGCCGACTTCGCCGAACTCGCGCGCAAGGCATCGCAAGACGCCGGTTCCGCCGCGAACGGGGGCGATCTCGGCATCCTCGAGCCCGGCACCCTTGGAAACGCCTTCGACACGGTCGCTTTCCAATTGAAGCAGGGCGAGATATCCAAGCCGGTGAAAACCGAATTCGGCTATCACATCATCCAGGTCACCCAGGTCATCCCCGGAGGCTCGGCCAGCTTCGAATCGGTCAAGGGCAAGGTCGAAGCCGCCTACCGCAAGGAACAGGCCGAGAAACGCTTCTATGACCAGGCCGAGAAGCTATCGGAACTGACCTATCAGAACCCTGATTCGCTCGAACCGGCCGCCGAGGCCATGGGGCTGAAGATCCAGCAGAGCGATTGGCTCACGCGCGACGGCGGCCAAGGCGTGCTCGCCTCGCCGAAGGTCGCCGCCGCGGCATTCAGTGACGACGTGCTCAGCGAGGGAAACAACAGCGAAGCGATCGAGCTGGGTCCCGAACATATCCTGGTGTTGCGCGTGACCGAACACGAAGACCAGGGGATCAAGCCGCTGGACCAGGTCAAGGATTCGATCCGCGCGCAACTGGTGGCCAGACAGGCGGCCGAGCAGGCGAAAAAGGCCGCCGACAAGCTGTTGAAGGCCCTGCGCGGCGGTCAATCGCTGGAGGCCCTGGCGAAGGAAAGCGGCGTGACGTTGTCGCAACCGGGCGCGTTGAAGCGCACCGATGCCAAGGCGCCCGCCGAACTGTTGGAGAAGGTCTTCGAATTGCCGCGACCGGCCGAGGGCAAAACCGGCAATGCGAGTCTCCAACTGGCGAATGGCGATGCCGTCGTCGTCGAGCTGCGTTCGGTGCGGGACGGCGATCCCGCGAAGCTGTCCGAGGCCCAACGCAAGCAGCTGATCGCCGCTCTCCGCCGTGAATACGGCCGCGTCGAGTTCGACGACTACATCCAGTGGCTGCGTGACAGCGCCGAGATCGTCATCACGCCGGTGAAGGAAAGCGCCGAGTAATCCACCTGATTCTCCAACGGGCGGGGCTGCGGCTTGCGGCCCCGTCCTTCCCTTTCGCGGCTGATTCATCCTCCCGGGTTTGTCGCAACCGCTCTCCCGACTGTCGGAAGCCTTCCTTCCGGCGCCATCTGCGTGCGTCTTGCCTGTCAGGATTTTGTCGCGCTGTCCCGATCTCAATGTAACTCATTGACAGTACAGGCTCTCTGAACTTGGCATCCGGTTTGCATGGTGTTGTTCGAATCGCTTGGTCGGCAACACAGTGGAGCATCGGGATGGCGGAAAACGCGGATGGTCAGGATAAGTCGGAACGACCGACCGGCAAGCGCTTGGCCGATGCGCGCAAGAAAGGGCAGGCGCCTCGCTCGCGAGAGTTGAATACGCTTGCGTTGACGCTGGGCGGGGTGGTGTTGTTGCTGGCCTTCGGACCACGCTATGCCGAGGGTTTGATGACGACGATGCGCGTGAACTTCCGCGTCGCGCGCGCGGACCTGCTCGATCCGGCGACCCTGCTCGATCATCTGGTCGGCGGCTTGCGGGATGCCCTGTTGCTGCTGGCGCCTTTCTTTGCCGCGATGCTGGCAATCGCCGTTCTGGCCTCGATCGCGCTCGGTGGTTTCCATTTCTCCACCCAGGCGTTGGTGCCGAAGTTCTCCAAGCTGAATCCGTTGGCGGGTTTCAAGCGCATGTTCTCGACGAAAGGGCTGGTGGAGCTGCTGAAGGCGGTGCTGAAATTCTTGTTGATCGGTGGAGTCACGGTGCTGGTGTTGTGGCACGATGCCGACCGCCTGGTTGCCCTCGGCACGGCCGATGTGCGCGTCGCAATCGGCGAGGTTTTCGACTTGCTGGCTTCGGCGACCTTGCTGTTGGCGTCGACCCTGTTGCTGCTGGCGGTGATCGATGTGCCATTCCAGCTCTGGGAGCATCATCGCGGCTTGCGCATGACCAAGCAGGAGGTGCGCGACGAGATGAAGGACACCGAGGGTCGTCCCGAGGTCAAGGGGCGGATCCGCCAGGTACAGCGGGAGATGGCCCAGCGACGCATGATGGCGGAGGTGCCGAAGGCGGATGTCGTGGTCACCAACCCCACCCATTTCGCTGTGGCGCTGCGCTATGAGTCGGGCATGACGGCGCCGAGGGTGGTGGCGAAGGGGGCCGATCAGGTCGCCGCGCGGATTCGTGAGCTGGCCGGCGAACATCAGGTGCCGGTGGTCGAGGCCGCGCCGCTGGCGCGCGCGATCTATTTCAATGCCGAGGTCGGCGAAACGATTCCGGCCGCGCTGTATCTGGCGGTCGCGCAATTGCTGGCCTATGTGTTCCAGCTTCAGGCGTGGCGTGAAGAGGGCGGCGAGCGCCCGGCTCCGCCCGATGACTTCCCCGTGCCCGGGGAGTTGAGGCGGTGAGGCTCGGCCGGAGCGGGCAATGAACTGGCGCGACTGGCTCGAACGCATGCGCGCGACCGGCGTCGCCGGGCTCGGCGCGCCGGCACTGGTGCTGGTGATCCTGGCGATGGTGGTGATCCCGCTGCCGCCGATCCTGCTGGACCTGTTCTTCACCTTCAATATCGCCCTCTCGATGGTGATCCTGCTGGTGGTGATTAACACCGCTCGGCCTTTGGAGTTTGCGGTATTCCCGAGCGTGCTGCTGATCGCCACCTTGATGCGGCTGGCCTTGAATGTTGCCTCGACCCGGGTCGTGCTGCTCGAAGGCCACAACGGCGGCGCGGCGGCCGGCAAGGTGATCGAGGCCTTCGGTGAGTTCGTCATCGGCGGCAACTACGCGGTGGGGTTGGTGGTGTTCCTGATCCTGGTGATCATCAACTTCGTGGTGGTCACCAAGGGCGCCGGGCGGGTGTCCGAGGTGGCCGCGCGCTTTACCCTGGACGCCATGCCGGGCAAGCAGATGGCGATCGACGCCGATCTCAACGCCGGTCTGCTGACCCAGGAAGAAGCGCGCGCGCGGCGCGAGGAGGTGACCACCGAGGCCAACTTCCACGGCGCGATGGATGGCGCCAGCAAGTTCGTGCGCGGCGATGCGATCGCCGGCATCCTGATCCTGTTCATCAACATCATCGGCGGTCTTGCGATCGGTGTCTCGCAGCACGGCCTGAGCCTGGCCCAGGCGATGCAGAACTACTCCCTGCTGACCATCGGCGATGGCTTGGTCGCGCAGATCCCCTCGCTGCTGTTGTCCACCGCCGCGGCGATCCTCGTCACCCGGGTCTCGGCAACCCAGGATGTCGGCTCGCAGGTGGCCGCCCAACTCTTCACCAACCCGCGCGCCCTGTGGCTCACCGCCGGCGTGATGGCGTTGCTCGGGCTGGTGCCGGGGATGCCCAATCTGGCTTTTCTATTGCTTGCCGGCGGTCTTGGCTACGCCGGCTGGACGGCACGCAAGCGTGCGCTGGAGCCCGAGCTGCTGCCGGCCGCCGCGGGCGTGCCGGGCAGCCTGCCGGCGCCGGAGGAGGGCGAACCGGAGAATCGCGAGCTCAGCTGGGACGACGTGCAGCCGGTCGATGTGATCGGCCTGGAGGTCGGTTATCGCCTGATCCCGCTGGTCGATCGCAGTCAGGATGGCCAGTTGATGACGCGCATCAAGGGGGTGCGCAAGAAACTTTCGCAAGAACTCGGCTTCCTGATTCAGGCGGTGCATATCCGCGACAACCTGGATCTGGCGCCGACCGCCTACCGGCTGTCCTTGCACGGGGTCGCGCTGGCCGAGGCCGAGGTCTACCCCGATCGCGAGCTGGCGATCAATCCGGGCAAGGTATTCGGCGAGTTGCAGGGCATCGCCACGCGCGACCCGGCCTTCGGGCTGGAGGCGGTATGGATCGACAGCGGCCAACGCGGCCATGCCCAGGCGTTGGGTTATACCATCGTCGATGCCAGCACGGTGGTCGCCACCCATCTCAGCGAGTTGATCCAGCGCCACGCCGCCGAGCTGCTCGGTCATGAGGAAGTGCAGCAGCTGATCGACAAGCTCGCCAAGGTCGCGCCGAAGCTGGTCGAGGATCTCACCCCCAAGACCCTGCCTCTGACGGTCATTCTGAAGGTATTACAGAACCTGCTGCTGGAGCAGGTGCCGATCCGCGATATGCGCACGATCGCCGAAACCTTGGCGGAGCAGGGCGTCAACAGTCAGGATCCCGCCACCCTGACGGCGGCTGTCCGGGTCGCCCTGTCCCGTGGCATAGTCCAGCAACTTGTTGGAAACAAAGAAGAAATTCCAGTCATCGTGTTGCAGCAGGAATTGGAACGCTTATTGCAACAGTCCTTGCTGTCATCGGGAGAGGATGGCGGCGTGTTCGAACCGGGGCTGGCGGAACGCTTGCAACAGAAGTTGCATGACGCGGCCCGGCAACAGGAACGGGAAGGCAATGAGGTCATCGTCCTGGTCAGCGCGCCGGTGAGGCCGTGGCTGGCGCGTTTTCTGCGCCACGCCGGCATCGACGGCCACGCACTCTCCTACAACGAGATCCCCGAGGGACGCCGCGTCAAGGTCGTGGCGAGCATCGGGCGACAAGACTAACCGAAGGGCCGCTTCATCCGCCGCCCTTCCACAGGGGCAAGCAGGCTGATGAAGATAAAACGTTTTCAGGCTCCCGATATCCGACAGGCGTTGCGGCTGGTGAAAGAGTCCCTTGGGGCGGACGCCGTGATCCTCTCGAACACCTCCACCGGGGAGGGGGTCGAGCTGGTCGCGGCGATCGACATGGACGAGGCCGCGCCGGCGCGGGTCGAGCCCCCGAAACCGGCGGCGCGCCCGCCACGGGATGCGGTGACCGCGCGCGGCGAGCGCGTCACTCCGCTGCGTCCGCCCGCTGAACACCGGCGTGGAGACCAGGCCCAGACCATGCGCCAGGCCAGCGCCGCCTTCTCCCGCGGCACGGAGCGGGAGGCGCCGCGGGAGAGCGCCGATGTCGCCGCGTTGCGCGCCGAGCTGGCCGGCATGAAACGCATGCTGGAGGCCGGTTTCACCAGCCTCTCATGGCAACGCGCCGGCGAACAGGAGCCGGAGCGCCAGCATCTGTTTCGTCGCCTCATCGGGATCGGCATCGACAGCGCTATCGCCAGCCGGCTGTTGCGGGACGGCCCGCTCGGCGAAGACATCGAGGAAGGTTGGCACCGCGCCCTCTACAGCCTTGCGGCGGCGCTGCCGGTGGTCGACGATAATGTGCTCGACGACGGCGGCGTGATCGCGCTGGTTGGTCCTACCGGAGTCGGCAAGACCACCACGCTGGCGAAGATCGCGGCGCGCTTCTGTCTGCGTCACGGCAAACAGCAGCTGGCCCTGGTGACCACCGATCACTATCGCATCGGCGCGCGCGACCAGCTCAACACCTATGCCCGCATCCTCGATATCCCGATCCGCACCGCGTCCAGCGAAGGCGAGCTGCACGATACCCTGGCGAGCCTCGCCGACCGCCGCCTGATCCTGATCGACACTGCCGGCATGAGCCACAAGGACGTGCGCCTGTCCGAGCAGATGGCGATGCTCAAGGCCGGCGCCCAGCCGGTGAAGACCTGGCTGACCCTGCCCGCCACCATCCAGCAGCGCGCCGCCGAGCAGGTGATCCGCGCGTTTCGCGTCGCCCGCCTGTCGGCCTGCGTGCTGACCAAGCTCGATGAAAGCGTCTTGCTGGGTGGCGCGATCTCGGCGCTGATCCGTTCCGGTCTGCCGCTGAACTATGTCACCGACGGCCAGCGCGTGCCGGAAGATCTGCATCCGGTGCGCGCCTTTCAGCTGCTCGAACAGGCCGCGGCGCAGCGCGCGGAGGACGACGATCTGTCCGAGGACTACCTCGCGATGGCGTTCGCGGAGGCGGGAAAGCATGCGCATGGCTGAAGCGAAACAGGACCAGGCGGCGGGCTTGCGGCGCATGATGAACGTCGAACCGGTACGCGTCATCGCGGTCACCGGCGGCAAGGGCGGAGTCGGCAAGACCAATGTCGCGGTCAATCTGGCGGTGGCGCTGGCCGTGCAGGAACGCGAGGTGATGCTGATGGACGCCGACCTCGGCCTGGCCAACATCGATGTCGTGCTTGGCCTGCATCCACGCTACAACCTTTCCCATGTGCTCAGCGGCGAGCGCTCGCTCGAAGAGATCGTCGTCACCGGTCCGAAGGGGATCCAGGTCGTTCCCGGCGCCTCTGGCGTCAAGCGGATGGCGCGCCTCGACAGTTCCCAACACGCCGGCCTGATCCGTGCCTTCAGCGACGTCGGCGTCCACCTCGACACCCTGATCATCGACACCGCCGCCGGCATCAGCGATGACGTCGTCAGCTTCAGTCGCGCGGCGCAGGACATCCTCGTCGTGGTCTGCGACGAGCCGGCCTCGATGACCGATGCCTATGCCTTGATCAAGTTATTGAACAAGGACTACGGCGTCGGCCGTTTCCGCGTGCTTTCCAACATGGTGAAAACCGTCCAGGAAGGACGCGAACTCTACAACAAACTGTGTCGCGTCACCGACCGCTATCTCGACGTGATGCTCACCTACATCGGCGCGGTGCCTTTCGACGAGTCCTTGCGCAAGGCCGTCAAGGGGCAGAAGCCGGTGCTGCTGGCTTACCCGCGCAGCCGCTCCGCGCAAGCGTTTCGCGCGATCGCGCGCAAGATCGACGACTGGCCGCTGGCCACCGGAAACAGCGGGCAATTGCAGTTCTTCGTCGAACGCCTGATTCAGTATTCAAGTCAACTTGGGGAGATCGTGTAATGAATGGTCTGGCTACCTACAATGCCGTCGCGGAGCAAAGCTTCGATGAACTCGTCAACCAGCATGCGGCCCTGGTGAAGCGCATTGCCTATCACCTGATGAGCCGTCTGCCGCCGAATGTCCAGGTCGAGGACCTGATGCAGGCCGGCATGATCGGCCTGCTCGACGCCAGCCGCAACTATGATCCGTCGCAGGGCGCGAGCTTCGAGACCTACGCCGGCATCCGTATCCGTGGTTCCATGCTCGACGAGATCCGGCGCAGCGACTGGACCCCGCGCTCGGTGCATCGCAAGGCGCGCATGGTGGCCGAGGCGATCCGCGAGATCGAGGCCGAGAAGGGCCGTGACGCGCGCGACAGCGAGGTCGCCGAGGCGCTCGGCATGAGCATCGAGGAGTACCACGCGGTGCTCAAGGATTCGAGCAGCGCGCGGGTCTTCAGCCTCGACGAACTCTCGGCGCTCGGCGAGGTCGTGCCGGAGGGTGGCGACAAGCATTCGCTCGGCGAGAACCCGCTCGACGGCCTGCACCGCTCGGATTTCCGCAAGGCCCTGATGGAAGCCATCGCCGGATTGCCGGACCGCGAGCGCATGGTGATCGGCATGTACTACCAGGACGAGATGAACCTGCGCGAGATCGGCAAGGTGCTCGGCGTCAGCGAATCCCGCGTCTGCCAGATCCACAGCCAGGCCGCGCTGCGCCTGCGCGCGCGCCTGCGCGAGTGGCTCGCCGATGAGACCCAGGAGCGCCTGAGCGGGCGATGAGGATACATATCGGCGGCCCGATCGATCCGCCAGGCTCAATGGAACGAGCGTTTCCCCAGTGAGACAGGCCGATTAAGGATCGGGACGAATCGGCCGATGCATACCACAAGCGGACTGTCCATCACGACTAACGAACGGGAGGCCCCCTTGGACAAGAACATGAAGATCCTGATCGTCGACGACTTCTCCACGATGCGTCGCATCATCAAGAATCTGCTGCGCGACCTCGGTTTTACCAACACCCACGAGGCCGACGACGGCAACACCGCCTTGCCGATGCTGAAGGGCGGCGGCTTCGACTTTCTGATCAGCGATTGGAACATGCCCGGGATGACCGGCATCGACCTGTTGCGCGCGGTGCGCGCCGATCCCAGCCTCGCCACCATGCCGGTGCTGCTGGTGACCGCGGAATCCAAGCGCGAGCAGATCATCGAGGCGGTCCAGGCCGGCGTCAACGGCTATGTCGTCAAGCCGTTCACCGCGGCGACGCTGGAAGAAAAGATCAACAAGATCTTCTCGCGCGTGGCGGCCTGATCATGAATCATCACGGGAACGCCGACCTCGAAGCACCCCGTCGCGAAAGCCGTCTTGCGATGGCGCGTGAACTGCTCGCCCTGCTCGAGGCCGGAGACGATGAAGCCGCCGACCAGCAACTGGTCGCGATGTGCGGCGAGATGGATTCCGCGCTGTTTCACGAGGTGGGGCGCCTGACGCGCGAGCTGCACGAAGCCATGAACGGCTTCCTGCTCGACGACCGCGTCTCCGAGATCGCGCTGCACGAGATACCGGATGCCGCCGAGCGTCTGCGCTATGTCATCACCACCACCGAACAGGCCGCGCACGCCACGCTCAACGCGGTCGAGCGCTCGCTGCCGCTGGCCGAGGAATTGCGCGATGGCGCCGAGGCCCTCGGCGAGGCATGGGACCGCTTTCGCGGACGGCGCATGACGATCACCGATTTCAAATCGATGAGCCAGGATATCAGCGCCTTCCTGGATCTTGCGCGGGGTCATTCCTCCGCGTTGCAGACCCAGCTTTCCGAGGTGTTGATGGCGCAAGGCTATCAGGACATCACCGGGCAGATCATCAAGCGCGTCATCGAGCTGGTCGAGGATGTCGAAAAGCGTCTGGTCAACCTGGTGCGGATCACCGGCGACCGCTATCAGCGCGGCGGCGATCACACCGATCCAAGCGTGCTGGAAGGTCCGGTGGTGCCCGGCGTGGTCAGCGGAAACGTGGTGCATGGGCAAGACGACGTCGACGATCTGCTTTCCAGTCTCGGGTTCTGAGCCCGCCGTCCCCCGAAGAACGACTTAGGAGCCAACCATGAGTCTCGATGCGGATGACGAGATCCTTCAGGATTTCATCGTCGAAGCCAGTGAGATACTGGAACTGCTGTCCGAACAACTGGTCGACCTCGAACAGGCGCCGGATGATTTCGACCTGCTCAACGCGGTGTTTCGTGGTTTTCATACCATCAAGGGCGGCGCCGGTTTTCTGAACATCGAAAGCCTGGTCGAGGTCTGTCACCGCGCCGAGGACGTGTTCAACATCCTGCGCCAGGGACAGCGACCGGTGGATGCCGCGTTGATGGATGTGGTGCTGGAGGTGCTCGACGTGCTCAACGCGATGTTCGATGACATCCGCGAGGCGGTCGAACCCGAACCGGCCAGCCGCGAGCTGATCCGGCGGCTCGAAGAACTGGCGGTGCCGCTGGACGAGGCGGCGGCGCCCACGGTCCCGGCGGCGCCCGAGCCGCCCGCGGCGTCGCCGGCTGGCGCCGACAACGCGCTCGACGAGCTGGTCGGGCAGGTGGCCGATGGCGGCGACGAGGCCGTGGTCGGCGGCGACGACATCACCGAGGAAGAATTCGAGAAGCTGCTCGATGAATTGCACGGCGAGGGTCGCTTCTCGCCCGACGCGCTGGCCTCGGGCGAAAGCGCCCCGCCGCCGGCCGCCGGCGGCGACGACATCAGCGAGGACGAGTTCGAGGCCCTGCTCGACGAGATGCACGGCAAGGGACGCCATCTCGGCAGGCCGCCCGCGCCGCAGCCGGCGGACGAGTCCGCGAGCGCGCCGCCGCCGGCGCCCGAAGCCGTGACGCCCGAGCCCGCGCCACAAACGCCGCCGCCGGAACCCGTGGCGGAACCCGCGCCGGCCTCGAGAGCCGCGCCGAAAGCGTCCCCGAAAAGCGCGCCGAAGCCCAAGAGCGGCGCCGGCGAAACCACGGTGCGGGTCGATACCAAGCGTCTCGACGACATCATGAATATGGTCGGCGAGCTGGTCTTGGTGCGCAATCGTCTCGCCACTTTGCGCAGCTCGGTCGAAGACGAAAAGATGCTCAACGCGATCGCCAACCTCGACGTGGTCACCTCCGATCTGCAACTCTCGGTGATGAAGACCCGGATGCAGCCGATCAAGAAGGTCTTCGGGCGTTTCCCGCGCGTGATCCGCGATCTGGCGCGCAGTCTCAATAAGGAGATCGAGCTGGAGATGATCGGCGAGGATACCGATCTTGATAAGAACCTGGTCGAATCCCTGGCCGATCCGCTGATCCATCTGGTGCGCAACGCGGTCGATCACGGTATCGAGATGCCCGACGAGCGCGAACGCATGGGCAAGCCGCGCACCGGCAAGGTGGTGTTGTCGGCCGCCCAGGAGGGCGACCATATCCTGCTTTCGATCCGTGACGACGGCAAGGGCATGGATCCCGACGTGCTGCGCCGCAAGGCGGTGGAGAAAGGCATGATGGATGCCGAGACCGCCGAGCGGCTCGATGACCGCGATTGCTACAACCTGATCTTCCAGCCCGGCTTTTCGACCAAGAGCGAGATCTCCGACGTCTCCGGCCGCGGGGTCGGCATGGATGTCGTCAAGACCCGCATCAGCGAGCTCAATGGGAGTGTCGAGATCGACTCCGAGAAAGGGCGGGGCAGTCTGATCGTGGTCAAGCTGCCGCTGACGCTGGCGATCCTGCCGACCCTGATGGTGGTGCTCGGCGACCAGCCGTTCGCCCTGCCGCTGGCGAGCGTGGTCGAGATCTTCAACCTCAGCGACAGCCGCACCAATGTCGTCGACGGACAGTTGACGGTGCGCGTGCGCGATCGCGCCCTGCCGCTGTTCTACCTGCGCAAATGGCTGGTCAACCGCTTCGATGGCGATGACGACAAGGGCGGGCATGTTGTCGTCGTCAATATGAACGGGATGCAGATCGGCCTGGTCGTCGATACCCTGCTCGGCCAGGAAGAGGTGGTCATCAAGCCGCTTGGCGCCTCGCTGCAGAACGTCGACGGGATGGCCGGCGCCACGATCACCGGGGATGGCAAGATCGCATTGATTCTGGACGTGCCGGGGCTGTTGCGCCGATACGCCAGCCGCTATTGATCCCGCCAGCCGTGAACGCGGAGTAGCGCGGCATGGATCCCCTCAGTATCGCTGGCATCCTCGTCGGCCTGGCGGCGGTCATCGGCGGCAACGCGCTCGACGGCGGCCACTTCGATGCCCTGATCAATGGCCCGGCGCTGCTCATCGTGCTCGGCGGCACCCTCGGCGCCATTCTGTTGCAGACGCCGCCGCGGGTCTTCGCGCATGCGCTGCGTCAGGCGGGACGCGTGTTCGCGCCGCCGCGCCTGCCGTTCGAGCATTCGCTGCAACAGATCATCGAATGGGCCAAGAAGGCGCGTCGAGAGGGCCTGCTCGGCCTCGAGCCGGTCGCCGACCAGCAGAGCGATCCCTTCGTCCGCAAGGGCATCGAGCTGCTCGTGGACGGCAACGAACCCGAGGCCATCCGCGACATGCTCGAGGTGGAGCTCGACAGCCATGAACAGCGGGATCTGCTGGCCGCGCGCGTGTTCGAGGGCATGGGCGGCTACGCGCCGACGATCGGCATTCTCGGCGCGGTCATGGGCCTGATCCATGTGATGCGAAACCTCGCCGATCCGTCGATGCTCGGTTCCGGCATCGCCACCGCCTTCGTCGCAACGATCTACGGCGTCGCTCTGGCCAATCTGTTTCTGTTGCCCTTCGCGAACAAGCTCAAGACCCTCGCTCAGTCCGGCGCGCGTTATCGCGAGATGATCATCGAGGGTTTGGTCGCGATCGCCGAGGGCGAGAATCCACGCGCCATCGAGATCCGGCTGCGCGGTTTTTTGAACGGGTGATTCCATGGCAAGAAGAAGACGCATCAAGCCGACCGAACACGAGAACCTGGAGCGCTGGCTGGTCTCCTATGCCGATTTCATCACCCTGCTGTTTGCGTTCTTCGTCGTCATGTATGCGATCTCGTCCGTGAACGAGGGCAAGTACCGGGTGCTGTCGCGGACCCTGGTCGAAGCCTTCGACCAGGGTCCCGGCGACGCCCCGATCGAGGTCGGCGATCCCACGCGCGAGGCGCTGCCGTTTCCCGCCGAGGCCGGCTCGGTGCGCGCCTCGAAGCCGCTTTCGACCCGCGACGAGACGCGTACCGGCGATGCGGAAAGCGCGCTCGATACACGTCTTCCGGCGATCGAGGAACGGTTGCGTGAAGCCCTTCAGGGCTTCGTCGACCGCGATCTCGTCGAGATCGCCAATCATGGCGACTGGATCAGTGTCGATATCAAAAGCCGCATGCTGTTTCGTACCGGAAGCGCGGTGTTGTCGCTGGAAGCGCTCGCCGTGCTCGACAAGGTCGCGCGGATCCTGGCCCCGGACGACCACGAGATCCAGGTCGAAGGGCATACCGACAACGTGCCGATCCGCACGCGTCAGTATCCATCGAACTGGGAACTCTCGGCGGCGCGCGCCGCCAGCGTGGTCCATTTTCTTGCCGGCAAGGGCATCGCGCCGGCGCGCATGGCCGCGATCGGTTACGGTGAATACCGCCCGATCGCCGACAACGCCACCACCGAGGGACGACAGAAGAACCGCCGGGTTTCGCTCGTGATCCTCGGGCGGGGCGTCGACCCGGCGCGGGTGGCGGCGCCATGAAGGTCTGGGCGATCGCCAACCAGAAGGGCGGGGTCGGCAAGACCACCACCACGGTCGCTCTCGGTGGCCTGCTCGCCGCTTGGGGGTTGCGCACGCTGCTGGTCGATGTCGACCCGCACGGTTCGCTGACCACCTATTTCCGTTATGACCCGGATGCGGCGGAAGACAGCAGCTGGTCGCTGTTCGATGCCTCGGTCAAGCGCTATCCGCTGGACCCCCGCCGTCTGCTTCATCCCACCGGAACCGACGGGTTGGATCTGATCCCGTCGGCGATGCCGTTGGCCGCGCTGGAACGTCAGTCCGGCCAGCGCAAGGGACTGGGCCTGGTGCTGAAGCAGGCGTTCGGCGAGTTGCGGCGGGAGTACGACTATGTGCTGGTCGATTGCCCGCCGGTGCTCGGCATCCTGTTGATCAACGCCCTGGCCGCATGCCAACACCTGATCGTGCCGGTGCAGACCGAGTTTCTCGCCTTGAAAGGGCTGGAACGCATGACGCGCACCCTGGCGATGGTCGATCGCGCGCGTCCGCGCCCGCTGCCTTATACCGTTGTGCCGACCTTCTTCGACAAGCGCACCAATGCCTCGCGCGAAAGCCTGCAAGTGTTGCGCACCACCTATCCGGAGGTGTTGTGGCCGGGCGTGATCCCGATGGACACGCGCTTGCGCGAAGCGGCGCGCGCGGGCCTGCCGCCGGCGATCTACGACCCCCGCTCGCGCGGCGTGGTCGCATATTCGGAGTTGCTCGACTATCTGCGCACCGATGCGCCGGCGTCGGTCGCGGGCGTTTGAGACCTGGCGCCCGGGCGTTGTGGCAGGCTGGGAGATATTCCGATAATGAATCAGTCTCTTTACGATTAACGCTCATGACACGGGGTGGCATCACTCCAAATCATGAAAAAATAAATGACTTGCCTGCTTGCGCATTTCCACCTTCGCAGGCCGGTTCAAGTACCGCGGAACCGGCTGTGGCGGGGCCGAAAAACCGCGTCGCGGCCCGATCCGCGGTACTTGATCGGGCTTACGCCCTGTCAGGTCAATATTATTTCAGCGGTTGGCTGGGTAGTTACCGTATTTCCACATTAAATAATCCGGAAATAGGTGTTT
>JALVEB010000026.1 GCA_027008705.1 Sedimenticola sp.
CAGGCCAACCCAGGGACGATGTCGAATACGCGACTCATGCCAGCCTCCGACAGGTCGAGACGACATGGCGCTCATCGCTGGCGGTAACGGAAAAACCGTAGTGACGGTCGCAGGCATCGGCCACCAGCTGTTCGTCGTGGGTGACCAGCACGATCGCGGTACGCTGACGGCGCGCCAGTTCCTGAAAGCTGGCCATGATATGGCGCGCGCGCGCGGCATCGACCGCGGCGGTCGGCTCGTCGGCGAGAACCAGCGCAGGCTGATGCGCTATGGCGCGCAGGATCGCCGCGCGCTGACGCTGCCCGCCAGAGAGTGTCGAAGGCAGGCGATCGAGCAATCCATCGATGCCCAACTCGCTGGCCTGGCGTTCGATTCGTTCCCGGTACCCCCGCTGACGATTCAGGCGCGGCGGCAGGTAGAGATTGGCGCGCACGCGCAGAAACGGCAGCAGCCCCCCGCTTTGCGGCACATAGCCGAGTCGCGCGCGGCGGATCGCGGCGAGGCCGGGTTCGTCGTCATGCTCCCACAAGGCGCCGATGTCTTGCCCGGCACCATCCACATCGAACAGAAAACGGCCCCCGGGATCCGGGCGCAACACCAACGCCAACATGTCCAACAGGGTGCTCTTGCCGCAGCCCGATTCGCCGGTCACCGCGATGAATTCGCCACGCGCGACCTCGAAGGCCGGAACGCGCAACTCGAAGCGCCCGTCAGGCTGAATCCGGGTCAGGGCGATGTCGCGCAGGCGCAGGATGCGCCCGCGCGAGGCCGCGCTCCCGGTTCTTGGCGTGGGTTCCCCGAACGGATTCATCGCGCTTTCATCACGGCAGATAATCGATGTTCAGCGGGTAGACCATTTCGGCGTCGGAATCGGTCTCGTTGAGCCGTTGCCACTGGTCGACCTGCTCGTTGATGTCGCGATACTGTTGGAGCTTTGCGAGCAGACTCCATTGCAGTTGCGCGCGCTGATCGGCCGTCATGCTGGCGTAGCGTTCCTCGGTCAGGGTCAGGATGTCGCTCTTGTACGGCAGGCTCTGGATAAAGGCCGGCAGCAGGCCGGTATCGACCAGGCGCTGCGCCTCGCCGAGATGCTCGGGCTGTTTCATCGCCTGCCCGGCCACCGCTTGCAGGGCCTGGAAGAACTGGGCCTGCGAGGCTTCGCTCTTCATCAGCGCCTCGATGACCCGGTCGAGCGCCTGCACCAGGCTGCTGAGCTGGGTGCGCGTAATCAGCAGGCGGACATCCAGCGCGCGCATCGTCGGGTCGACGAGATCGCGATCCAATACCCAGGCGACAATGTCTTTCGGCGGGCGCGCGTCCTGGCCGAGGTACTCGATCAACGCCGCCTTCCAGGCCTTGCCGAAGGCCTGGGTCGCGGCTTCTTCCACCTTGTCACCCTGCTTCTCTCCGGCTTTCGCGGCCTGCAGCAATCCGCCCTTGGCATCCTTTCCGGCCTCCGCCAGGGCCGCGCTGATGTTGTGCTCGATCATCCCCGCAAAGGTGTCGACCGCCTTCGCGAAATCTTGCTTGTGGAAGGCGTCGACCGCCAGATAGGCGGAGTCACCCTCGCTGCCACGGACTCGCGACAGGGTCCGCATCTGCGCCTCGCCAAGCGGGAAATCCTTCGCCGCGCGTGGATCGCGGAGATGCAGCGCGATGACATGCACTTGTTGATCCTCGGCGCGGCGAAGCAGTTCCTCGGCGCCCATGCCGGTGGTGTTCTGGGGATGGCCCTTGGGGTGCGAGCTGGCGTCGCCGATCCAGACGATGAAGCGCAAGGCATCCTCCCGCCACGCGCTGGCAAGCGCCGTCTGGATGCCGGCGAAGCCTTCTTCCTGGTAATCGTGACTACCGACGGACGTGGCGCGCGCATCCTTGTCGAGGCGCTCGACAAGGGTCTTCGCATCGACCAGCTTCGGGGTGAAATTGCGGGTCACGTATTCCAGTTTCGGCACCGCCTTGAGCGAATCCCGATAACCGATCAAGCCAAAGCGCACGCGTTCATTCAATTTTCCGCGCAGACGATCGATCAGGCCACGCATCGCGTCACGCGTCAGGTCGATATAAGGCTGCATCGAGCGCGTGGTATCGATGACAAAGACCACGTCCACCCGGATCTTTTCGATGCGCTGCCGGGAACCGCTGTCGCGACCGGCGCGCGCCTGGCCCGCATAATCCTCGTTGGCCAGGGTATCCGCGCCGCGCGCCTTCGGCACCGCCGCGGCGATCTGTAACAAGCGCAACTGCTCGCCCTCGACCTCGAAGGTCTTGAAGCGCAGGATCGGCAACAGATAGAAGGTTTTCGAGATATCGACGAAGCGCTTCGGCTCCATGCTGACGACATCCTTCGGGATCTTGCCCTGATCGATCTGCTGATAGAGCGCCATCGCCGTCTCACCGCCATCACCGGCCTCGACCAGGTCCACCGGGCGGGCGGGATCGGAGAACAACAACACCGGGTGACGACCCTCTCCGGGATCTCCCGGGTGGGTATAGGAGACCAGCAAGGCCTGACGCCATTCAAAGGCATCGCGCGCGCGCAGCCAGCCGCTGGCTTTGTCGCGATCCCTGCCGACGCGGTACCAACCCCTGGCCTCGGCCGGGTCGCTCAGATCCAGATCCTTGCGTTCAAAAACATACCAGGGATGGAACGCCGGGAGGTTCGCTTGCGTGATCGAATCATCCCCCGCATCGGGGGTGGCATGAAGCGCGGAAAACGGCCGGGGCAGCACGCGCAACGGCAGGCCGGTGGCCTTCTCGATGCAGACCCCCTTGCCCTTCCCCGCGCACTCGATGCCGTCATCGGCCTGGGTCACGGCCCGCGCGATGGCCGCCGGCTCCTCCTCTCCGCCCTCCAGGCTGTCGAGATCGCCGAGCAGGTCATTCCCGCCCTCGAGCGCATCGGCGCTTTCCAACCCATCCGCCGACGGCTGTTTCGAGTCCTCCCCCCAAAGCGGCATTGCCGACATCGCCAGCAACACGACGCCAAGCGTCGTTCGCAGCGTCCCCTTGTTCATGATGCATTCCCCCACGTTCGCAATCCAGTGGGGACGTCCACGCCGCTCGCGGCGACTCCCGATGCGGAAAATCGCGTTTTTTTCTGCGCAGGAAAAAAACCTCGGGCCAGCGCCCTGGAACGTCCTCTTCCATTTCCAGTCTATGCCGAGGGATAAAGCGCCAGATTGACTTGCGGCAATCTTCCGCTGCTTACCTCAGGGAAAACACCTTAGCTTCGGGAGGCCGGTTTTTCATGGCGGATCAGGGCAGCTGGCGCCGCCCGGGGCGCGCGCCGCCACGCCCCGCGGCGTGGCGCGCCATCGGGGCGTCAGACGGGGCGGAAAAGGAGGGATCCTTCAGTAACGAGAGGCGTCGTTCAGTTCTTTCATGACCGCGCTCAGGTCACCCTCGGCGTTCTCGACCAGGCACACCAGGTTCGCGACGCTGCATACCGACATGCCGCGCGCGCGCACGATCCAGCCACCGGGCGGGGTCCAGCCGTCGAGCTGGGTGAACATCGAGAGCTGATCGGCGTTGCCCTGCACGATGCGCTTGTAGTCGTGGGCGAAACGCGCCAGCGCGCGCAGTTGTTCTTCCGGCAGGATTCCGTAACCCTCGACGAAAGCGCCGTCGTCACGAAAGCTGGCGACCGCGGCAACGCCGTCGAGCACCATCAGCTGACGGATCATTCGGCACCTCCGTCGATGCCGAGCCGGTCGAATGCCGCCTGGTAGTCGGCCTCCTGGTTGTCGAGAACGACGCCCTGGCGCTTGTTCGCGACCGCCGACCAATCCAGCCCGATCAGCGAGAAACCGTCGATCGGATAGAAACCCTTCTGGCCCGATACCTCCTCCCAGCCGCGCGCCTGCATGGTCGCGATCGCGGTATTGGCCACGCATACATGGCCCAGCAGATCCAACGCAGTCTCGTTCAGCTTGCTGCCCTCGGCGATCAGATGCTCGGTCAACTCGCCCTGTTCGTTGAAGGAAAAGGCCGCGAGCGCGCCCTTCAAGGTCATCAGTTCGTTCAGTTCAATCATCTTTATCCCTTTGGTGTGTGTCGTTGTTTCTGTACTCGTCCCGCTCGCTTGCTCAGATCAGGTCGGTGTCGGCATCGGCGAGACGTTTCTTCATCAGCTCCACGACCTCGTTCAGCCGCGCCCCGCGGTTGTCGAGAAAGCAGAACACGTTGGCAACGTTGCAGACGCTGAAGTCCGGCCCATGCACCACCCAACCCCGCGCCGGCGCGAGGCCGCAATCGGGGCAGAAGCTTTCCAGGATGCCGACCTGCATGTGCTGGCTCAAGCTGGTCGCGCGACACATGATCGAGGCCATGCGCGCCATTTCATCGTTCAACTGACCCTTGTGCGCGAAACGGTCACCCCGGTAGGAATACTCGCCGGCGGCGATCACGCCGGGCAAGCCCACCAATTCATTCACGATCAGACTCATTGTCACCCCCCTTGTCGATTTGGCCGTGGAATCATTAGAGATTCGAAACATTGTTATACTCGTTCATCCGGAGATTTCCCGCATCCCCAATCGGGACTGTACAACATTCTCGCGCGTCAGGGAGGCCGAAAAACCGCCAAATCCAGGGCCAACACGCTTCATTTCGCATGACGTTTCCTGATTTCAATGGCTTGGCGCTGTCGCCCGATCCGCTCGCTTGATCGGGCCTGCGCCCTGTCGGGTCAGGGGCGGTCGCAGTGGCTGAAAATTCATGGGCGACGAGTATAAGTGCGATTGCCCGGGCAGCCATCGAAAGGCATGATGCGGCGGAAGGCAGGCATGAGGAAACATCGCATGGATTATCACTGCGTCATCGATGCATGGGGAAAACACGAGGCCGAACTGCGCGGCTACCTGAACCGTCAGCTCGGAGACATCGGCCTCGCCGAGGATCTGTTACAGAGCACCTTCTTGAAGGCCATCGCCGAGGGCGCCGGTTTCTGTGTGCTGGAGAATCCCCGCGCCTGGCTGTTTCGGGTGGCGCGCAACCTGCTCGCGGATCATTTTCGACGCGCGCGCGAAGATGTGGAACTCGACGAAGAACCGCCAGTGGTCGAGAAAGAAATTCCGGCCATCGAATCGCTGGCCGAGTGCCTGCCTCACGCGCTCCAGGCGCTCGCCCCGGAAGACCGTGATGCGATCGAGCACTGTGATCTCGATGGCATGAAGCAGGCCGCATACGCCAACTCGAAAGGGCTCTCGCTGGCCGCGGCGAAATCCCGCGTGCAGCGCGCGCGAAAACGCCTGAAGCACGCGTTGGAACAACGTTGCGAGATCCGCTTCGATGAACAAGGCGTGGTGTGTTGCTATTCACCGCGAAAAAAAGCCGATTGAACCCCGTCATCCGCCGCCGGGATTGACCCGAAGCAATTCCCTGCCCCCTCGCCCCTTGTTATAGTCCGAACCAAGGAGGTTCAAGCCGAAGGAAAGGCGACCGGGGCAGCTTTTCGCTGTTTTTTTCACACAGGGGCTTCGGCAACGGCTATCATCGAGCCCGAACAGCGATCGGCGGAGGCGACGGAGCTCCCACCGACGCGGCCCATGAATGGAAAACAGGCACAATGAGCACGACCGACGACGCGCAGAAGACCCTGTACAAGTACTATATGGAACCCCGCATCGGGAACGAGGCCACACGTCGCACCTTGGTGCTGGTGCTGGCCGGCGGCGAGGGTTCGCGCCTGAAACATCTCACCAAGTGGCGCGCGAAACCGGCGGTGCCGTTCGGTGGCAAGTACCGCATCATCGACTTCGCGCTGTCGAACTGCATCAACTCCGGCATGCGCCGGATCGGCATCCTGACGCAGTACAAATCGCATTCGCTGATTCGCCACCTGCAACGCGCATGGAGTTTTCTGCGCGCCGAGATCGGCGAGTTCGTCGAGATCATTCCGGCGCAGCAGCGCCTGAAGCGCGAGTGGTATCTCGGCACCGCCGACGCCATCTATCAGAATCTCGACATCATCTACCGTCACGAGCCTGAATATGTCATGGTGCTCGGCGGCGACCACATCTATACGATGGACTACTCCAAAATGCTGGCCCATCACATCGAGTCCCAGGCCGATCTGACCATAGGCTGCATCGAGACCTCGCTCGAGGAGGCGCGCGACTTCGGCGTGATGTCGGTCGACGAGCAACTGCGCATCACCAAGTTCACCGAGAAGCCGGTCAACCCCGAGCCGATGCCGGGCAAGCCGGATCGCGCGCTGGCCTCGATGGGAATCTACATCTTCTCCACCGCCTTTCTGTACAACGCGCTGATCGCCGACGCCGAGGACGAAGACTCCGAGCACGATTTCGGCAAGAACATCATTCCGAACAGCATCGAGAAGTTCAAAGCGGTGGCCTACCCTTTCCTGAACGACGATGGCACTCCGGCCTACTGGCGCGATGTCGGCACCGTCGATTCGTACTGGAAGGCCAACATGGAACTGTGCGCGATCAGCCCCGAGCTGGATCTCTACCGCCGCGACTGGCCGATCTGGACCTACCAGAGCCAGAGCCCGCCGGCGAAGTTCGTGTTCGACGACGAGGGTCGTCGCGGCGAAGCGATCGATTCACTGACCGCCGGCGGCTGCATCATCGCCGGCGCGCGCGTGAAGCGCTCGGTGATCTTCTTCTCGACCCACATCGAGACCTACAGCTACGTCAAGGACAGCGTGATTCTGCCGAAGGTGCGGATCGGCCGGAACTGCGTCATCAACCGCGCCATCATCGACAAGGGCACGGTGATCCCGGACGGCATGGAGATCGGCATCGATATCGAGGAAGACCGCAAGCGCTTCCTCGTCACCGAGGGCGGCATCGTGCTGGTGACGCCGGGCATGTTGAATCAACGTCTCCACTTCGAGCGCTGAATGAAGAATCGATTGAACGTCGTGCTGTGCTGGCACATGCACCAGCCGTGGTATCGCGAGACCCTCGACGGTCCCTACCGCCTGCCGTGGGTCTACCTGCACGCGCTGAAGGACTACACCGACATGGCCGCCCATCTGGAGGCCAACCCGCGCATGCGGGCGGTGGTCAACTTCGCGCCGGTACTGCTCGAACAGATCGATGACTACGACCGCCAGCTCCATGCCTGGCTGGCATCGGGCGCGCCGTTCGACGACCCGCTGCTGAGCCGGCTCTCCGGCGCCGAGCCCATCCCGGCGACACGCGCGGCGCGCATCAAGCTGATCGACGACTGCGCGCGCGCCCATGCGCCGCGCATGATCGACCCCTACCCGGCCTATGCCCAACTGCTCGCCTGGGTACGCCGGGACGGCGCGATCGACGAACCCCTGGTGGACTTCCTCAACGAGCAGTACTTCCTGGACCTGCTGACCTGGTACCACCTCGCCTGGCTCGGCCATTCGCTGAAGCAGAGCGCCACTGCGAAGCGCCTGATCGAGAAAGCGCGCGGTTTCGATGCGGACGACCGCCGCGCGCTGTTGCAACTGATGGCCGATGCCTTCTCGGACTTGATAGCGCGCTATCGCAAACTCCACGAGAGCGGCCAGATCGAGATCTCGATGTCGCCCCACAGCCACCCGATCGTGCCGCTGCTGATCGATTTCGACGCGATGCATTGCGCGATGCCCGACGCGCCGGCTCCGAATGCCGACGCCTATCCCGGCGGCGAGCAGCGCGCGCGCTGGCATATCGAACAAGGACTCGAGGTATTCGAGAACCACTTCGGCTTCCGCCCGGTCGGGATGTGGTTGTCGGAAGGCGGCGTCAGCGAGGAGGCGGTCCGCCTGATCGAGGAATACGGCTTCCGCTGGACCGCCTCCGGCGAGGGCGTATGGCACAACAGCTGCTACCTGTCGAACTTCGGCGAGGGGCAGTTGCACTCCCGGCGCACGCTGTTCAAATCCCACCACCTGCCCGGGCAGCATTGTCGGTTGTTCTTCCGCGACGACGGCCTCTCCGACCTGATCGGCTTCGAATACCACCACTGGGATGCCGAACAGGCCGCCGCCGATTTCGTCCACAACCTCGAGAACATCGCCGATTTCCTTGCCGAACAACCGGCCGAGCACGTCGTCAGCGTAATCCTCGACGGCGAGAACGCCTGGGAGCATTACCCGGACAACGGCCAAGCCTTCCTCGAGGCGCTGTATCACCGGCTGACCCACAGCGAGCGCCTGAAGCTGACCACCTTCGCCGAGGCGACGATGACCACCAGCGCGCTCGAGCTACCCCATCTGTGCGCTGGAAGCTGGGTCTACGGCTCGTTCTCGACCTGGATCGGCAGTCCCGACAAGAACCGCGCCTGGGACCGCCTGGTCGAAGCCAAACGGGTGTACGACGCGCGCATCGGCGGGCTCTCCGGCCAGCGCCTCGCGGACGCCGGGCGTCAGCTGGCGATCTGCGAAGGCTCCGACTGGTTCTGGTGGTTCGGCGACTACAACCCGTCCGCCAGCGTGCGCGACTTCGACGAACTCTACCGCCAGCAGCTGAAGAACCTCTATCGACTGCTCGGCGAACCCCAGCCGGCCAACCTCGACGAACCGCTGTCGCACGGCGGCGGCGCCGCCGAGGGCGGCGGCACGATGCGCCGCGGACACGGCCAGTAACGCGCGCCGATGAACGCCCACCCACTGCACCAGCGCCGCGCCGGGGTGCTGCTGCATCCCACCTCGCTGCCCTCCGGGCGTCTCGACGGCGACGCCGAGCGCTGGCTCGATCTGCTTGCCGAATCCGGCCTCGGGGTGTGGCAGATGCTGCCGCTGACGATCCCGGACCAGACACGCTCGCCCTACCAGAGCCCCTCGGCCTTTGCCGCCAACCCGGCGCTGCTCGACGACCAGGCGCTGAACACCCCGGTCGACGACCCCGACGCCTACGCCGCCTGGCGCGCGCGCCAGCGTCACTGGCTCGACGACTTCGCGCTGTTCGAGGCACTGAAGCGACAGTTCGATCAGCGCCCGTGGACCGCCTGGCCCGAGGCCTATCGCGACCGCGAGGCGACCGCGCTGGAGGGCGCGCGCGCCGCCCACCGCCACTATATCGAGGCCATCGGACGCCAGCAATACCGCCTGCACGAACGCTGGCGGCGGCTGCGCGAGCTGGCCGCCGCGCGGGGCATCCTGCTGTTCGGCGACATGCCGATCTTCATCGCCCACGACAGCGCCGACGTCTGGACCCACCGCGGCTACTTCCTGCTCGATGCCCACGGCGAACCGACCCACGTCGCCGGCGTGCCGCCGGATTACTTCTCCGAGACCGGCCAGCGCTGGGGCAATCCGCAATACAACTGGGAGGCGATGCGCGCCGACGGCTTCTCCTGGTGGCTGGCGCGCATGCGTCACCATCTGGACTGGTTCGACATCGTTCGCATCGACCATTTCCGCGGCCTCGAGGCGGTATGGATGATCCCGGCCGAGTGCGAAACCGCGGTCGAAGGCGAATGGGTCCAGGTGCCCGGCGCCGCGCTGCTCGAAACCCTGCGCGAACAGATGGGCGAACTGCCGATCGTGGCCGAGGATCTCGGTGTCATCACCCCCGAGGTGATCGCGCTGCGCAAACGTTTCGGCCTGCCCGGCATGGCGGTATTGCAGTTCGCCTTCGACGCCTTCGACGACAACCCGCACAAGCCGAAGAACATCCAGCCCGACACCGTGGTCTACACCGGCACCCATGACAACGACACCACGGTCGGCTGGTTCTCGAGCCTCGACAGCGAAACCCGGCGCTGGGTGCTGGAACAGCTCGGCGCGAGCGGGAACGATGCCGGACACATCGCCTGGCTGCTGATCGAGACCGCCTATGCCAGCGCCGGAAACCTCGCCATCGTCCCGTTGCAGGACTACCTCGAGCTCGGCTCCGAGGCGCGCATGAACCGTCCCGGGCATGCCGACGGCAACTGGCGCTGGCAATTCGACTGGAAACAGATCCCGGCCCAACTGAGCGCCGAGATACACCGCCGGGTCGCAGCGGCATCACGACTGTAGCCGGTCGCGGGGCTTGGCCCGCGCAACCGGTGGAGGTGGAAGCATGAACGACACGACACCACGGAAACCCGCGCTCGATCCCGCGCTGCAAGCCCTGCAACGCGGCGAACTGCACGATCCGTTCAGCGTCCTCGGACGCCATCCCGACGGCGACGGCGAGATAATACGCGCCTTCCTGCCGAGCGCCGACCAGGTCGCGCTGGAGGGCTTCGGCAAAATGACCCGCCTGCCCGACAGCGACCTCTTCATCGCCGAACTCCGAGGCGACGCGATGCGCCGGGTGCCGCCCCACTACCGGCTCGAATGGAGCGAAAAATCCGACGGCTCACGCCATTCGGCGGTCTCGCCCTACAGCTTTCTTCCGCTCACCGGCGATCTCGATCTCTACCTGTTCGGCGAGGGCCGCCATCACCACGCCTACCGCTTTCTCGGCGCGCGCATGCGCGAGGTCGACGGCATCATGGGTTGTCTGTTCGCGGTCTGGGCGCCGGCGGTGCGCCGGGTCTCGGTGGTCGGCGACTTCAACGCCTGGAACGGCCTGCGCCACCCGATGCGCAACCTTGGCGCCTCCGGTGTCTGGGAACTGTTCATCCCCGGCCTGCAACCCGGCGACCTCTACAAGTTCGAGATCCTCGGTCGCCATCGCCAGCTGTTGCTCAAAGCCGACCCCTACGGCCAGGCGATGACGCTGCGTCCGGATACCGCCTCGCGCATCCCCGACCCCACCCAGCATCGTTGGCGCGACGAGGCCTGGATGCGCGAACGCGCCGAATGGGACTGGCAGCACGAACCGCTCACCACCTATGAAGTCCATCTCGGCTCGTGGCGGCGCGGCGAGGACGGCCGCTTCCTGAGCTATGGCGAGATCGCCGATGCGCTCATCCCATACGTTCAGGAACTGGGCTACACCCACATCGAGCTGCTGCCGGTCAGCGAGCACCCGCTTGACGAATCCTGGGGCTACCAGGTCTCCGGCTATTACGCCCCGACCGCGCGCTTCGGCGCCCCGAACGAGCTGCGCGACTTCATCGACCGTTGCCACCAGGCCGGTCTCGGCGTCCTCCTCGACTGGGTGCCGGCGCATTTTCCGCGTGACGAGTTCGCGCTCGCGCGCTTCACCGGCGAGCCGCTCTACGAGCACGCCGATCCGCGCCGCGGCGAACACAAGGACTGGGGCACGCTGGTGTTCGACTACGGTCGCAACGAGGTCAAGAACTTCCTGCTCTCGAACGCGGTATACTGGCTGGAGGAATTCCACATCGACGGCCTGCGCGTCGACGCGGTGGCCTCGATGCTCTACCTCGATTACTCCCGCAACGACGGAGAATGGCTGCCCAACGAGTACGGCGGACGCGAGAACCTCGACGCCATCGCCTTCCTGAAAGAGATGAACGAGGTCCTCCATCAGCGCTTTCCCGGCGCGATCACCGTGGCCGAGGAATCCACCGCCTGGCCGATGATCTCGCGCCCGGTATGGATGGGCGGGCTCGGCTTCAGCATGAAGTGGAACATGGGCTGGATGAACGACACCCTGGAGTACTTCGCGCACGACCCGGTGCACCGCCGCTACCACCATGAGCGCCTGACCTTCAGCCAGCTCTACGCCTACACCGAGAACTTCGTGCTGCCGCTGTCGCATGACGAAGTCGTACACGGCAAGCGCAGCCTGCTCGAAAAGATGCCCGGCGACGACTGGCAAAAGTTCGCCAACCTGCGCCTGCTGCTCGCCTGGCAGGCCGCCCACCCGGGCAAGAAACTGTTGTTCATGGGCGGCGAACTGGCGCAGCGCGCCGAGTGGGACGCCAGCCGCGAGCTCGAATGGCGACTGCTCGACCAGCCGTCGCATCAGGGCATCCACGGGCTGGCGCGCGACCTCAACCGCCTCTATCGCGAGCACATCGCGCTGCACCGCCACGATTTCGAATCCGAGGGCTTCCGCTGGATCGACTGCCACGACAGCGAGCAATCCGTGCTCAGCTTTCTGCGCCAGGCCGGGGACGCGCATCTGCTGTGCGTCTTCAACTTCACCCCGGTTCCCCGCTATCATTACCGCATCGGCGCGCCCGAACCCGGACGCTACCGCGAGATCCTCAACTCCGACGCCGAATGCTATGGCGGCAGCAACCAGGGCAACCACGGCGCGGTGCTCGCCGAGCCTGTGCCCTGGATGGGCTTCAACGCCTCGCTTGAACTGACCCTGCCGCCGCTCGGCGCGCTGTGGCTGCAACGGGAAACCAACGAAGCATGAAGATACTCTTTGCCAGCAGCGAGGCCTACCCGCTGATCAAGACCGGCGGCCTCGCCGATGTCGCCGAGAGCCTGCCCCGCGCGCTATGCGCCGAGGGGCTCGACGCGCGCCTGGTGCTGCCCGCCTACCGCGAGGTGCTCCGCCAGTTCGAAGCGCCCCGCATTCTCGGCTGGCTGGATATCGCCACCGCCGCCGGTCGCCAGGTCGCGCGCGTGCTCGAGGTGCGCCACGCCGCTTTCGCCCAGCCGGTCTTCCTGATCGACGCTCCGGCTCATTTCGACCGCGCCGGGGGGCCCTACCAGCATCCCGATGGTTACGACTGGCCCGACAACGCCGAGCGCTTTGCGCTGTTCAGCCAGGCCGTCGCGCTGCTCGCCGACGACGCCCTGAACCTGGGCTGGCGACCCGACGTGGTGCATGCCAACGACTGGCAGACCGGCCTCGTGCCGGCCTACCTGAGCCAACTGAGCGAACCACCGCGCAGCCTGTTCACGATCCACAACATCGCCTACGACTGCCAGTTCGACATGGGCACCTTCAATCACCTGCTGATGCCGCGCGAATGGTGGTCGATGCACCTCGGCGAGTTCTACGGCCGCTTCTCGATGCTGAAATCCGGCCTCGTATTCTGCGACGTGATCACCACCGTCAGCCCGACCTACGCCGAGGAGATCTGCACCCCGGCCTACGGCTACGGCTACGCGGCGGTGCTGCAATCCGACTGCAACAAGCTGCATGGCATCCTCAACGGCATCGACACCGAAACCTGGGACCCGCGCCGCGACCCGCTGCTGGTCGCCCATTACCAATTGAAAAGCCCGATCCGGCCGGCCAAGCGACGCAACCGCGAGGCGCTGATGGAACGGCTCGGCGCCAGCCCTGCGGCGCGCGAATCACGCGATCCGTTGATCGGTTTCGTCGGCCGCCTGGTCGACCAGAAGGGCGTCGACCTGCTCGCCGACACCATCCCGGTGGCACTCGAGAACCACGCGCTGCAATTCGCCGTCATCGGCACCGGCCACCCGCATCTCGAGGCCCGACTGGCGCGGCTCGCCGAGCTCAACCCCGACCGCGTGCTGCTGCATCTGGGTTACGACGAGCGCATGGCGCACCTGCTCGAAGCCGGCAGCGACCTGTTCGTAATGCCGTCACGCTACGAGCCTTGCGGACTGAACCAGATGTATTCGATGCGCTACGGCACGCCGCCGATCGTACACGCCACCGGCGGCCTCGCCGACACCGTGATCGATGCCAGCGAGGAACATCTCGCCGACGGACTGGCCACCGGATTCACCTTCGAATACCCAGAGGTACAAGACCTCAGCACCGCGATCAGCCGCGCCCTGGCGCTGCATGCCGACCCCAAGGCCTGGATGGCGCTGATGAAGAACGGCATGCGCCAGGATTTCAGCTGGGCGCGCAGCGCGCGCGAGTACATCCGTCTCTATCGCGGCGGAGAACATCCCGCGAATGAAAAACCATCCAACCTCCACCCCTGAACCAACGACAAGAGCCGACATGCCCGAAACCACGCGCCAGAACCTCTGCAACCTGCCCGAGATGCAGCCATTGTCCACCGACCCCGAACTGCTGGCCAAGGACTTCCAGCGCTATCTCGACTACCACCTCGGCCGCTTCATCGGTTGCGATTGCTTCTACCTGTTCGAGGCCCTCGCCTATACCGTGCGCGACCGCCTGATGCCGGCGTGGCGCAACACCTGGATCAATTATCAGAAACCGCATGTGCGGCGGGGCTACTACCTTTCGATGGAATACCTGATCGGCCGCTCGCTCGGCAACCACCTGCTGAACATGGACATCGAGGGGGAAACCGCCTCGGCGATGAAGCGCTTCGCGCTGGATCTCGAGGACATCGCCTCGCGCGAGCCCGACGCCGGACTCGGCAACGGCGGACTCGGCCGGCTCGCGGCCTGCTTCATGGACAGCTGCGCGACCCTGCGCCTGCCGGTAACCGGCTACGGCCTGCGCTACGAATACGGCATGTTCCGCCAGCATATCGAGAACGGCTACCAGGTCGAGGAGCCGGACCACTGGCTGCGCGACGGCCATCCGTGGGAACTGGAACGGCCCGAGTTCACCCAGACCATCCAGTTCGGCGGCCGCACCGAGCGCTACACCGACGACCAGGGTCGCGAACGCGTGCGCTGGGTCGACACCCAGGATGTCTTCGCGGTGCCCTACGACGTGCCGGTATCCGGATTCGGCAACCAGGTCGTCAACACGCTCCGGCTGTGGAAATCGACCGCCACCGACGAGTTCAACCTCGACGAATTCAACGCCGGCGACTACGCCGAATCGATGGCCGAGAAGAACAAGGCCGAGAACATCACCATGGTGCTGTACCCGAACGACAGCTCGGAAAACGGCAAGGAACTGCGTCTGCGTCAGCAGCATTTCCTCAGCTCGGCGAGCCTGAAGGATGTCTTCCGGCAGTGGGACGACAGCCCGTTGGAATACTTCGCGCAATGCAACGTCTTCCAGCTCAACGACACCCATCCGAGCATCGCGGTCGCCGAGTTGATGCGCATCCTGCTCGACGAGAAGGGCCTCGAATGGGATGCCGCCTGGGAGATCACCCGCAACAGCATGGCCTACACCAACCACACCCTGCTGCCCGAAGCGCTCGAGCGCTGGCCGGTGCGCCTGTTCGAGAAGCTGTTGCCCCGTCTGCTCGAGATCATCTACGAGATCAATGCGCGCTTCCTGATGGAGGTGCGCCAACGCTGGCCCGGCGACATCGAGCGGGTACGACGCATGTCACTGATCGAGGAAGGCCCGGAACCGATGATCCGCATGGCCTGGCTGGCGATCGTCGGCAGCTTCTCGGTCAACGGCGTCGCCGAACTGCATTCCGAGCTGCTCAAGCACGGCCTGTTCCATGATTTCTTCGAGATGTGGCCGGAGAAATTCAACAACAAAACCAACGGCGTCACCCCGCGCCGCTGGCTGGCCAGCGCCAACCCCGGTCTCAGCCGCCTGATCAGCGAGACCATCGGCGATGGCTGGAAATCGGATCTCTCCGAACTGGAGAAGCTCAAGCCCCATGCCGAAAACGGCGATGCCGCCTTCCGCAAGCGCTGGCGCGCCATCCGCATCGAGAACAAACAGCGCCTCGCGCGCCTGGTGCGCGAACAATGCGGCGTCGAATTCGATCCCGAAAGCCTGTTCGATATCCAGGTCAAGCGCATCCACGAATACAAGCGCCAGTTGCTCAACGCCCTGCATGTGATCCATCTGTACAACCGCATCAAGCGTGGCGATACCGAAAACTGGGTCGACCGCTGCGTACTGATCGGCGGCAAGGCCGCGCCGGGCTACCTGCGCGCGAAACGGATCATCAAATTCATCAACAACATCGCCGCCGTGGTCAACAGCGACCCGGACGTGGACGGCCGCCTGAAGCTCGCCTTTCTGCCGAACTACTCGGTCTCCAGCATGATGGAGATCTGCCCGGCGGCCGATCTCTCCGAGCAGATCTCGACCGCCGGCAAGGAGGCTTCCGGCACCGGCAACATGAAGTTCATGATGAATGGCGCGCTGACCATCGGCACCTATGACGGCGCCAACATCGAGATCATGGAAGCCGTCGGCGAGGACAATTTCTTCCTCTTCGGACTGAAGACCGAGGAAGTCAACGAGCTGCGCCGACACTACGATCCACAAGCCTATATCGACGCCGACAGCGACCTCCAGGCGGTGTTCTGGCTGCTCGAATCGGGCCATTTCAGCGCAGTCGAGCCCGGCATCTTCGACGAACTGCTCGATGCCCTGCGCAGCCCCGCCGACCCCTGGATGACACTGGCCGACTTCACCGGCTACAAACAAGCCCATGAACGCGCCATGGCGGCCTGGCTGGACAAGGAACGCTGGACGCGCATGAGCATCATGAACACCGCCTGCAGCGGCATCTTCTCGACCGACCGCACGATCAGCGAGTACAACCGGGACATCTGGCGGCTGACGCCGATGGATTGAGCCGCGTCGCTCGTCAGGACGCGCATGGGTGGATTGGTCGCCGTGCCCGCCCCGGCGGGCGATGGAGCGCCCCCCTGATGACGTGGA
>JALVEB010000027.1 GCA_027008705.1 Sedimenticola sp.
CGGACGCGATCACTTCGCTGGATTACTTCATGGAAGCGGTCTCGGAGGGGCGGCGCGACGACACCCGCATTTTGGATATGGCGCGCGAAGCCCTGACCACATTGCAAGACCGGCTTTCCAATCGACCGCCACGCGAATCGACGGCGCGCCTGGCGCAAGCTCATCCCGAGGGCGAAGAAGCGGCGCTCGATGAGGACGCGCGGGTTCAAGGCGAGGCCGGGGGCGCGCCGAACGCCGGCCCCGACATCGACCAGGAGATTCTCGATATCTTCGTCGAGGAGGCTCGGGAAGAGATCGCAGTCATCGACGAATGTTTCCCGAAATGGCGGGAAGAGCCTTCCGACGAGGAATCCCTGATCCGCTTTCGACGCTCCTTTCATACCCTGAAGGGGAGTGGCCGTCTCGTGGGCGCGTCCGATATCGGTGAACTCGCCTGGTCGGTGGAAAATCTGCTGAACCGGGTCATCGAAAAAACCATCGAGCCGGACGAGCGGATCTTCAGCCTGGTCGACGAGGTCCGGCGGTATCTGCCGGTTGTCGTCGATGCCCAGGAGCAGGGACACAAGGCGGATGGCGATAAGCTCATGGGATTGATGGCGCGCGCCTTCGAGCTGGCGGAAGTCCCCTCCAGCGAGGAGCAGGAAAATCGTGCCGAGGGGCCTGTTTCCACCGTTTCCATGGTCGGAGAAACCGAGGTTTCGGAGGCATCCACTGGCCTGGAGGCATCCTCCGGGCTTCGGGACAGCGTCGAAGAGACGACCGGTTTCACGTCACCAGGCAAGGAAGAGCCGGTTGCACCGGAGGAAGCTTCAGGTCCGGCCCTCGAGGCGGCATCGTCCCCGGTTCTGTTGGACACCGTTCCGTCGGATTTTGGGGCGGCGACGGACGAGACGGCCGGCTTGCAGGAAGAGAGCCTGCTGCTTTCAGGGCTGGATGGAGATGAATCCGTTCTGCTGGAGGAGCCGCGCGACGATTCGGGTATCTCCGGGTTGCGAACGGGCGATGAAAACAGTAGCGACACCTCGGTGGATACCCAGTTGCTGGCGATTTTCGCCAGCGAATCCGCGGAACACCTGACAAGCTTGCGGGAATACCTGGAACGGATCGATGGACAGCAGCCGCCCTATCTGGTGGATGAGAGCATCCAGCGCGTTTTCCATACCCTGCACGGCAGCGCGAAGATGGCGGACGTGGAACCGATCGCCGAGATCAGCGGTGCGTTCGAGCGCTACCTGCGCGATCTGACGGACCAGCAGGTGCAAGGGAATGAACGCTTCCGTGAGGTGCTTGCGGAAGGCATCGACAAGATGCAGGCCATTGTCGATTTCATCGAGACCCCCGATACCCCATTGCCTGAATGGGAACCGGTGCTTCAGCATGTCGACGAACTGCACGAAGCATTGCGGTCTTCCCGGCAGGTATTGTCTGTCTCGGAGGAGATGGCTTCGTCGGAGCTTCCGTCCGAGCCGATGGCAGAGGCCGCGGAAGATGAGCTCGACCCCGAACTGGTCGAAATCTTTCTGGAGGAAGCGCGCGAGTTGCAGGACGGATTCGACGCGGCCTTGCGGCAATGGGGTGAGAATCCCAGCGATCCCGAACCACTGGCGCTGCTACAGCGCAATCTCCATACCCTGAAGGGTGGCGCGCGCCTGGCCGGCATCGATGCCATCGGTGATCTGAGCCACGCGCTCGAAACCCTGTTGAGCGCCTATACCGAAACCGGTAACCCGCCCGGGCGGGAAGAATTCGAACTGGCCCAGCAAACGCTGGATACGATCGCTTCCCAGGTTGACCAGGTGGCGCTTGGGCAACCCGTGGCGCCGGCCGAGACACTGCTGGTCCGGCTCGAAACCGCCGGGGCCGAAGAGATGGACTCGGTGATGATCGAGGATTCCGCGCTCGACAGTTCCTCGCACATCGACAGCGGTCTGTTGATGGAGACCTCCGACATCAGCGATTCCGATATCCTGCCGGAATCCGAGATGAGCTCTGGTCTCGATGACAGCGATGCAACCCAGCTCAGCAGCATGCTGTTGAAGACCGACAGCGAGCTGTTGGTTGATTCATCGGAAACCAGTCTGCTGGATTCCATGCGGCAGACGCCGAAGCTGCGTCTCGTCGGCTCGGAAGAAAAGGCGGCGCGGGAACAAGCGGAACGGGAGCGCCGCGCGCGCCGCAGCGAAAGCCGGCGTCGCGCGCGCAAGGAGTATCTGCGCATCCGCAGCGAGCAACTCGACAAGCTGGTCGATAACTCCGGCGAGGTGAGCATCTACCGGGCGCGGCTTGAACAACAGAACGCCAACCTGCGCTTCAACCTCGGCGAACTGGATCAGACGGTGGCCCGTCTGCGCCGGCAATTGCGTGATCTGGAGATCGAGACCGAAACCCAGATCCTGTTTCGTTACGAAGGCGTGAGAGAAGTCATCCCAGAGGGTCGGGGAGGCGCCGATTTCCGTGAGGAATTCGACCCGCTGGAGCTCGATCGCTTCTCGAATATCCAGGAACTGTCGCGCGCACTGGCCGAGACCGTCGACGACCTGGTCAACATCCAAACGACGATGACCGACGCCATTCGCGAAACGGACACCCTGCTGTTACAGCAGTCGCGGGTTTCGGCCAATCTTCAGGATGGCTTGCTGCGCACCCGGATGGTCCCGTTTTCGCAGATTGTCGCGCGCCTGCAACGCCTCGTCAGGCAGACCGCGCAAGCCAGCGGAAAGCGCGCGGAACTGGACGTCACCGGCGCGGCGGGCGAACTCGATCGCGGCATTCTCGAACGCATCACCCCCGCATTGGAGCACCTGCTGCGTAACGCGGTCTCCCATGGCGTCGAGCCGCCCGACGACCGGGAGCGAGCCGGCAAGCCGCCGACCGGGCGCATCCACATCGATGTCTCTCGCGAGGGCACCGAGGTGTTGTTGAACGTCTCCGATGACGGCGCCGGACTCGATGTCGAGGCGATCCGACGCAAGGCGGTCGAACGTGGCCTGCTCGACGAGCAGGCCGAGTGCAGTGACGACGACGCCTTGCGTTTCGTGCTCGAACCGGGTTTCAGCACCGCCGACAAGCTGACCCAGATCGCCGGTCGCGGCGTCGGCATGGATGTCGTCGTCAGCGAGGTCAAGGCGCTCGGCGGCACCCTGGACATCGATTCCGAACCGGGCCGCGGCGCGCGTTTCCTGATCCGCCTCCCGTTTACCCTGGCGGTCAGTGACGCCTTGATGGTGCAGGTCGGCGACGAGATCTATGCGGTCCCTCATTCCAGCGTCGAAGGCGTGGTGCGCGTTTCCCAGGAACAGCTGCAATCGGTCTACGCGGGTGGCGACGACCGCATCAGTTACGCTGGAAAAGACTACAACATCCGCTACATGGCCGACCTCATGGGGGTGCAGACGCGCCCGCTTGCCGACAACCGGAAATGGTACCCGACCCTGCTCGTGAAAGCGGGCGACCGGCGCGTCGCGCTACAGGTCGATCGCGTCATCGGCAACCAGCAAGTTGTCGTGAAACCCGTGGGCCCCCAGGTCAGCTCGGTGCGCTGGATTACCGGCGGCACCATCCTCGGCGACGGGCAGGTGGCGCTGATCATCGACCTCATCATGCTGGTGCGCATGGCCCAGACCCAGGCGCCGGAGCCACGCCCGGTCGTCGAGGAGACCGATATCGAGCCTCTCGTCATGGTGGTCGATGATTCGGTGACCGTGCGCAAGGTCACCGAGCGCCTGTTGACCCGCAACGGGCTGCGCGTGGTCACGGCCAAGGACGGCGTCGAAGCCTTGTCGCTGCTGCAGGACGTCATCCCCGACGTCATGTTGCTGGATATCGAGATGCCCCGCATGGACGGCTTCGAACTCGCCCGGCACATGCGTAACGATCCGGGCTTCAAGGACATCCCGATCATCATGATCACCTCGCGTACCGGTGAAAAGCACCGTGACCGGGCATTGCAGCTCGGCGTCCGGCGCTATCTCGGCAAGCCCTACCAAGAAGCCGAGTTGCTGGAGAACATTCAACAATCCCTGGAGAGCGTCGAGGCATGAGCGATCGTCCCAGCCAGATCCGCTGCGTCCTGCTGGCGCATTTCGAACAGCTGTTATTGCTGCCGAACGCAGTGCTTGCCGAAGTGATCGGGTATCGCGAACCGGAAGCGCCAGGAACGGACGCGCCCGTCTGGTATCGGGGAGATATCGAATGGCGGCAGTTCCGCACGCCGATCGTGCGGCTGGATCTGCGAGGACTCGATGCCTCGGAAGAGACGATCAGCGTGCGCGCCCGCATCGCGGTTTGCTATGCACTGGGCAAGGATGCACTGCATCCGTATATCGGTTTCGTAACCAACTCGGTTCCACGTCTGGCGCCGGTGCGGGACGATAACCTCCAGGTCGTCGACGACCGTTCCGTGCCGGAGGCGGTCGACTCCCTCATCCATTGCCCGGTTCAGGTGCGGGACGAGTCCGCATTGATTCCAGATCTCGAAGCGATCGAGGCGCGGTTGCGCGCGTTGCGTTCCTAGCCCGGCTTGCCATCATTTTCCAGAGCCTGCATACTTTTATCCCAAGCGGGAGAGCAGGTAAGCGGCCTGTTCTTCGAACCCTTGCGAGCTGTGCCGGGTGACCCATGCTGGATAGAACCGTCAAGGCAGCGGTATTGATCGGCCTGAGCCTGTTTTGGGGCGTGGGCGGTTGGTGGTGGTATCGTTGTGGCATCAAGGGCTTTTGCGCGCGAGACGCCACCGCGCGGCTGACCGATAAGGCTCCCGCGCGCACACCTTTCGTCGCTTCCCCCGGAGCCGAAGCGGCCCCGCCCCCACATGCCGCCGATCCGGTTGCCGAGGCGGTAATGAGCCGGCTTCCGCCAGCCGAACGCCCGACTCCTTCTTCCGGGCCGCCGGCTTCATCGGCCATCGAGGCGCCTGAAATCACGGTCGATGGATCCGTGGCTGTGGAACAGATTCCAGATAGGGATATCGGGCGGAAAGGCGCGCCATTGAGGCGACCGCCGGGTCTGAATCCATCGGATGTGAACAAGGATTCGGAACCGACCAGCGAGACGG
>JALVEB010000028.1 GCA_027008705.1 Sedimenticola sp.
TACCAGGGTGTGGGATACGCCCGCCGCCGGCGTTTGTTGGGCACGTCGCTATCGCTCCTTTGCCCAACCTACGCTCCGTGGAAGCGGTAGGTTGGGCAAAGCGTAGCGTGCCCAACGCGGCGCGGGCGGCCTGGTTGGCGCTGTTGGCGGTTCGTGCCGGGGACTCGGGCGCGGGATGCGCCCGCCGCCGGCGTTTGTTGGGCACGTCGCTACCGCTCCTTTGCCCAACCTGCGCTCTACGCTCTTGCCGCCCGGCATCCTGACACTTGAGATACAATCCTCCCCATCATTCACTTGCGGAGTTGCCCGATGGGTCGTGACAACAAGATGAGTCTGACGATGAAGGTCCTGGTCGGCATGGGGCTGGGGATCGCGCTGGGTCTGGCGATCAATCTGTCCGGCCTCAATCAGCCGGGTGGGGTGGTTCAGCAGTGGTTCGTCGACGGGCTGTTCCTGGTGGCCGGCAAGATGTTCGTCAATGCCTTGAAGATGCTGGTGGTGCCGCTGGTGTTCTTTTCACTGATCTGCGGTGTCTGCGGCATCGGTGATATCCGCGTGCTCGGCCGGGTCGGCGGCCGCTCTTTCATGCTCTATCTGCTGACCACGGCGATTGCAATCGCCACGGCGATCGCAATCGCGGCCTCGGCCGGGATCGGTTCCGGCATGAACCAGGTCAGCGAGGCCAGTTTCACCGCCAAGGCGGCGCCGCCGCTCAGCGAGGTGTTGATCGCGATCATCCCGACCAATCCGATCGGGGCGATGGCGCGCGGGGATATGCTGCCGATCATCTTCTTCTCGATCCTGCTCGGGGTCAGTATTCTGATGGTCGGGCGCAAGGCCCGGCCGGTGGTGGTCGGCGCCGAGATCGCCAACGAGATCATGATGAAGATGGTCACGCTGGTGATGGCGGTGGCGCCCTATGCGGTGTTCGCCCTGATTGCGCGCTCGATGGCCAATCTGGGGCTGGAGCTGCTGGCGCAACTGGCGGGTTATGTGGTGGTGCTGGTCGGGGCCTTGTTGCTGCATCTGTTCGTGACGCTGATGCTGGTGTTGAAGGTCTTTTCCGGGCTTTCGCCACGATTGTTTCTGCGCAAGATCCGCAACGCGCAGGTCTTCGCCTTCAGTACCGCGAGCTCCAACGCGACCATCCCGGTGACCTATCGCACGGTGACCGAGCGCATGGGGGTGGACAGCTCGGTGGCTTCGTTCACGATCCCGTTCGGCGCCACCATCAATATGGATGGCACCGCCATCATGCAGGGCGTGGCCACGGTGTTCATCGCCAATGTCTATAACGTGGATCTGGGCCTCGGCGGCTATCTGACGGTGATCCTGATGTCGGTGCTGGCGTCGATCGGCACCGCCGGGGTGCCGGGCGTCGGCCTGATCATGCTGTCGATGGTGTTCACCCAGGTCGGCCTGCCGATCGAGGGCATCGGCCTGATCCTGGGTGTCGATCGCCTGATGGATATGATCCGCACCGCGGTGAATGTATCGGGCGACGCGGTGGTGACCTGCATCGTCGCGAAGAGCGAAGGCAAGCTCGACGAGGCGGTTTATAACGACCCGGAGGCCGGGCAGCTGCTGGTCGATGAAGCGGTGCGGCTGGACGAGGAAGCAGAGGCCGAGCTGGCGCGTACCGTCGAGGCGGTGCGCAAGTAGTGGCCGAAAAGTCATGGGCGGCGGGTATCTCCATGCCATGGAACCAGGCAAGGCGTTGCGGCGCAATCCGGCCGCGGCGGGGCCACGCAATTGCGTCGCAGCCCGATCCGCTGCGCTTGATCGGGCCTGCGCCTTGCCTGGTCAATCCGGCACATTCCCACCTTCGCCGCCGCGCTGGGTGGTTACGCGCTGTAAAACCGCTGGGGACTCAAGCGATTTCGTGGGTGTTCAACGGGTAGCCGTGTTCGCGATAGAAGCGAAAGCGCATGCGGCCTTGCTTCCGGTATTGCGGATCGTTGTCGATCAGTTCGGCGATGCGTTCGAACTGACCGAGAAACGTGGGTGGTTCCGGCGCCAGGTTGATCAGTACCTCGTGTTCTTGCGGCGATTCATTGCCATGGCCGATCAGTACCGGGTTGATCCCGGCATCGACCTGGCCGAGCAGGCCATGCGGTATGAAGCTTTGCTCGCGGAAGGTCCATAGCAGCCGGTCCATGTGGCGCGCTTCGTCGATGCCGCCGGCATGGATGAGCACGCGGTGGCCCTGTCGCCAGGCCTTCTCGGCGATGCGGCAGGCCAGGGTATAGCGGTTGCCCGGCGCGTTTTCCTTCAGTATGTAGAAATCGACCCGCGTCATCGCGGCCTATTTCCCGGCGCGTTCGATCAACCAGGTGGTCAGCAGCGGCACCGGGCGGCCGGTGGCGCCTTTTTCCTTGCCGCTTTTCCAGGCGGTGCCGGCGATATCCAGGTGCGCCCAGCTGTAGTTTTTCGTGAAGCGGGAGAGAAAGCAGCCGGCGGTGATCGAGCCCGCGGGGCGGCCGCCGATATTGGCCATGTCGGCGAAGTTGCTGTCCAGTTGCTGTTGGTATTCGTCCCACAGCGGCAGTTGCCAGACGCGGTCTCCGGCTTCTTCGGAGGCCTGTTTCAGTTCGTCGATCAGGGATTCGTCGTTGCCCATGACCGCGCTGGCTTCGTGCCCCAGGGCGATGATGCAGGCGCCGGTCAGGGTGGCGATGTCGACCACCGCGGCCGGTTTGAAGCGTTCGACGTAGGTCAGCGCGTCGCACAGGATCAGGCGGCCCTCGGCGTCGGTGTTGAGGATTTCGATGGTTTGTCCCGACAGGCTGGTGACGATATCGCCGGGCTTGCTGGCGTCGCCATCGGGCAGGTTCTCTGCCGAGGGCACCACGCCGATGACGTTCAGCGGGAGTTCCATCTCGAGGCAGGCCTGAAGGGTGCCGAATACGCTGGCGGCGCCACACATGTCGTATTTCATCTCGTCCATCTGGGCGGAGGGTTTGATCGAGATGCCGCCGGCATCGAAGGTGACGCCTTTTCCGACCAGGACCACTGGTTTCTGTCCGGCCTTGCCGCCCTTGTACTCCATGATGATGAAACGCGCGGGCTGACGGCTGCCACGCGCCACGGAAAGCAGCGCGCCCATGCCGAGTTTCTTCATTGCGGCTTCATCGAGTACGCGCACCTTGAGTCCGCCGGCCTGGCGACCCATCGCGCGCGCTTTGCTGGCGAGGTATTTCGGGGTGCAGAGGTTGCCTGGCAGGTTGCCGAGATCCCGGGTCAGGCTCATGCCGTTGCCGATGGCCCGACCTTGTTCGATTCCGATGCGCGCGTCCTTGGTTTCCGCGCGCGAGGCGGTCAACAGGATGACCTTCTTCAGCGGATGGCGCGGCGCCTTGGCATCGCTTTTGCATTGGTTGAAATGGTAGCCGGCATCGATCGCGGCGATGGCGATGTCGCGCGCCAGCGTGGTGGCGTCTCCGTTTTGTATCCATCCCGCGGTAGAGAGGGTGGCGCTGGTCGCCTTGCTGCGCTCGACGGCGCCGAATGCGCTTGCCAGCGCGTCACGCTGCTTGGCGCGGTTCCATTCCTCCGGCTCGCCAAGGCTCAACAGCAATACGCGTTCGGCTTGCGCGCCGGGCAGGTCGTAGAGCATCTGGATGCCGCCGCAGTCCTCGCTCAGGTCTCCTTTCTTCAGGATCGCGCTCAGGGCGCCGTCGCCGGCCTTGTCGATGGTGGCGGCGGCGCCGTCGAGCCGGGTCCGATCAGCGATCGGTACGATCAGACAGGGGGTTTTCGCTGTCGAAAGGTCGCCTTGCTTGACCTGAAATTGCATAATGGTCCTCCTTTTTATCGCCGGCCGCATGGATTTCGCTGAAGTCTATCACCCCTCATGAGCATCATCGACCGCTATATCTTTCGTGAAATCCTGAAGATCTTTCTCGCTGTGCTCGGGCTCTTGTTGTTGGTGCTGTTCGCGAACACCTTTATCCGTTTTCTCGGGTCGGTGGCGGAGGGCGCGATCTCCAATGCGGTGGTATGGAAGCTGGTCGGGCTGGAGATGTCGCGTCTCAGCGGGGTATTGATCCCGCCGGCGTATTTCGTCGCGGTGCTGTTCGCGCTGGGGCGCATGTACCGTGACAACGAGATGATGATCCTGTGCGCCAGCGGCGTCGGGCCCTGGCGGGTGTTTCGCGCGGTGGCGGTCGGCGGCCTGGTGCTGGCCTTGCTGGTGGCCTGGCTGGTGATGTCGGTGCTGCCTCGCGCCACCCTGGCGATCGAGGTGATCAAGAAAAACCAGGAAGACGCGGCGGCATTGGTCGGCCTGGGCGCGGGGCGTTTCAACGAGTTCGAGGACGGTAACCTGGTGGTCTACCTCGGCGAGTTGTCGGAGGACAGCGGGGTGATTCGCAACATCTTCGCGCAGACCCGTGAAAGGGGTCGGCCCGGGGTCGTTACCGCGGCCAGCGGACATCTGTTGACCAATCAGGAGGATGGCGACAGCATCGTCGTGCTGAAGCAGGGGTATCGCTACGAGGGGATTCCCGGCGTGACGGAATTCAACATCGCTCATTTCGCCGAGTATCGCATCCGCTTGCGGCGTTCGCCGAACGAGGCCTATGCCGAGATGCGCGCGCGCCCGACGGGGGAGCTGATGAGCTTGGCATCGCCCTACGCGGCGGCCGAGTTGCAGTATCGTCTGTCGTTTCCGATCGCGATTCTGGTATTCACGGTGCTCAGCATCCCGCTCAGTCGCTCGGTGCCGCGTCAAAGCATGTACGGCCGCCTGCTCGTGGCCTTGCTGGTCTATTTCATCTACATGAATCTGCAAAAGGCCGCGGAGAACTGGATCAAGGAGGGCGTGGTGGCGCCGTGGCCCGGTATCTGGTGGGTGCATCTGTCGTTTCTGCTCTTCGCGGTATTGCTGATCTTGCGGGATTCGGGTCGTTGGCGCCGCTGGTTGCGCGTTCTTCGGGCGGTTCCGGCATGAGGATTCTGCATCGATATCTTTTTCGCAGCGTAATGGTCAGTACGTTGTTCGTGCTGGCCGCGTTGCTGGTGCTGATGGTTTTCATGGCGTTCACCGAGGAACTCGGCGATACCGGGGTCGGCCGCTATGCGGCCGGCGATGCCTTTATCCACAGCCTGTTGCAGGCGCCGGGTTTTCTGTTCGAGATCTTTCCGGTTTCGGCATTGATCGGCAGTCTTCTCGGGCTTGGCTCGCTGGCCAGTCATTCGGAGCTGGTGGCCATGCGCGCGGCCGGCGTTTCGATTGCGCGCATCGTCTGGTCGGTGGTGCGCGCCGGGCTGTGGATGTTGCTGGCGGCGGCGTTGATCGGTGAGTATGTCGCGCCGCCGGCCGAGCGTCTTGCGCGCCAACTGAAGGCCGAGAAGATGAACGATCAGGTGTTGTTGCAATCGAATTTCGGCTTTTGGGCGAAGGACGGTAACGATTTCATCAATATCCGCCGCATTCTGCCTGGAAACCGGCTCGGCGATATCGTGATCTACCGGCTCGACGATGCGCATCGCCTGACCCGCGTCACCCTGGCCGAGCGCGCGGTCTATGACGATTCGCGCTGGCGCCTGGCCGGAGTGCGGTCGATCGCCTTGTCGGAACAGGGCCTGCGGATCGAGCATCGGCCCAGCGTGGCCTGGGAGCTGTTGTTGAAGCCGAACCTGTTGCGCGCGGTGGTGATCGATCCGGTGGCGTTGCCGGTGACCAGCCTGCGCAACTATATCCGCTATCTGAAGGCCAGCGAGCAGGACGCGAAACCGTTCGAGGTGGCCTTCTGGAGCCGGATCACGACGCCGCTGGTCACCGTCGTGATGCTGGTGCTCGCGGTGCCGTTCGTATTCGGCAGTCTGCGTTCCACCGGGATCGGCCAGCGGCTGTTCTTCGGGATTCTCATCGGCCTGGCGTTCTATACACTGAACCGGGCCTTCGCGTTCATTGCGCTGGTCTATGATCTGAATACGCCGTTGACGGTGATGTTTCCGAGCCTGTTGGTGTTTCTGTGGGCGTTGTGGCTGCTGAAGAGGGCACGGTGACCGCCAGGGCGATCGCGCTTAAATGCCATTGACCCGACAGGGCGCAGGCCCGATCAAGCGAGCGGATCGGGCGACAGCGCCAAGCCTTTGAAATCAGGGAACATCAAGCGAAGTTAAGCGCGCTCGCCCTGCGGTGGCCGCCGGCGGGCGGTCCCCCCTGCCCGACAGTCTGTTATGATACGCGGTCGTTGAACCGGCTTTCGGACGAGAATATGAGTGAGAACAGCGTAGAGCAGGATGTCATGATGGTGATGCGCAAGGTGCTGGCGTCGATCATCAAGGACACCACCCCACAGCCGGGCATGCGTCATCCCTTGTCGGACCGCACGATCCAGGATATCCGCAAGTGCCTGCAATTGATCTCCGCGCGGGAGCGTGAACTGGCCGATGCCCAGGGACGCGCGGTCGAGAAGCCTTATTACGTCGATGAGCCGCCCAAGGCGCGCGTGGTCTCGATCGATTCGATCGAGCGCCCGGGCAACAAGAAGGACGACTGATTCCCGCCCGTTGCCATCACTGGAGTTGAGCGATTAGCGATCCCATCATCATTGCCCGTGATCACCACCGCGTCAGTCGCGCGGATATCTCCGACAACGCGTTGCGCGTGTTGAACCGCCTGCACCGCAGTGGTTTTCAGGCCTACCTGGTCGGTGGTGGGGTGCGCGACCTGCTGCTGGGACACAAGCCGAAGGATTTCGATGTCGCCACCGATGCCACGCCGGAACAGGTGCGCGGCATTTTCCGCAATTGTCGCCTGATCGGGCGGCGCTTTCGCCTGGCCCATGTGATCTATGGGCGCGACATCATCGAGGTGGCGACCTTTCGTGGCGCGCACAAGGAGAGCTTGCCGCAAACCGACAACGGCATGCTGATGCGGGACAATGTCTGGGGCACGCTGGAGGAGGACGCCGAGCGCAGGGATTTCAGCGTCAACGCGTTGTATTACAATATCGCCGATTTTTCCATCGTCGACTATGTCGGCGGGATGCGTGATCTGGAAAACCGCATGCTGCGCCTGCTGGGCGATCCGGAAACCCGTTACCGCGAGGATCCGGTGCGCATGCTGCGCGCGATCCGCTTCGCCGCGAAGCTGGACTTCGATATCGATCCGGAAGCCGATGATCCGATCCCGGAGCTGGCTTACCTGCTCGACGACGTGCCCGCCGCGCGCCTGTTCGAGGAGGTGCTGAAGCTGTTCATGGGCGGATACGGTGAGGTGGTCTACGATCTGTTGCGGGATTACGAACTGTTCGGGCGTCTTTTCCCGGCGACCGCTCGCGCCTTGGAGACGGCGCCGGAAAGCGCTTCACGGTTGTTGTTCCATGGCATCGTGAACACCGACAAGCGGGTGCTCTACGGTCGCCCGGTAACGCCCGGTTTCCTTTTCGCCGTGTTGCTGTGGGAGCCGGTGCGCCAGCTCGCCGAGCGTTATCGGGCGGGTGGCGAGGAGGCCGTGGTCGCGGTCCAGCAGGCCTCGTCCGAGGTGGTTTCGGAGCAGGTCCGGCGGGTTTCGATTCCCCGCCGTTTCTCGACCATGAGTCGCGAGATCTGGCATCTGCAACCGCGTTTCCACGCCACAGCGGGCAAGCGCCCGCAACGGCTTGCCAGCCATCCTCGTTTTCGCGCCGCCTATGATTTTCTGCAACTGCGCGCCTTGGCCGGCGAGGTGGATCCGGCGCTGGTCGAGTGGTGGCGATCGTACTACGAGGCCAGCGACAGCGTGCACGGCGAGGCCGAGCCGAGGCGCAGGCGGCGTCCGAGACGGCGGCGGCGCGGGCCGCCGAAGAGCGGCGGCGCGGCGCAATGACGACGGCCTACATCGGCCTGGGTTCCAATCTCGAACAGCCGACGGCGCAGCTCGACCGCGCGCTTGATGCCTTGCGGGCGTTGCCCGGGAGTCGGGTCGGGCAGGTCTCGCGTTACTATCGGAATCCGCCGATGGGTCCGGCGCAGCCGGACTTCGTCAATGCCGTCGCGCAACTCGAAACGATGCTCGAGCCTCTTGCGTTGCTCGACGCCCTTCAGGCCATCGAGCAGAACCAGGGGCGCGTGCGCGCGCGGCGCTGGGGACCGCGCACGCTGGATCTCGACCTGTTGCTGTACGGCAGCCAGCGTATCGAGCTGCCGCGCTTGCGTGTGCCGCACCCGGGCCTGCCGCGACGCGCCTTCGTGCTCCAGCCGCTGGCCGAATTGGCGCCGGATCTGCGGATTCCCGGCCACGGCGATATCGCCGCCTTGCTGGAGCGCGTCGATTGTTCGGCGTTGCGGCCGCTTTCCTGACCCGATGCCCGACGGAGCTGTCCGATGTCCGCCATCACCCTGACCGATCTGAACCAATGCAAGGCGCGCGGCGAGAAGATCGCGGTATTGACGAGCTACGACGCCAGCTTCACGACGCGCATCGAACAGGCGGGCGCCGAGGTCATTCTCGTCGGCGATTCGCTCGGCATGGTGGTGCAGGGGCACGAGAGCACCCTGCCGGTGACGATGGACGACATGGTCTACCATTGCCGCAACGTCGCCCGCGCCCGCGCCCGGGCCTTTCTGATCGCCGACATGCCCTTCATGAGCTACGCTTCGCCGCGGCAGGCGCTCGACAACGCCGGTCGCCTGATGCAGGAGGGCTTCGCCCATATGGTCAAGCTCGAGGGTGGACGGGTGCAGATCGAGACCGTGCGCCGCCTGGCCGAGCACGCCATCCCGGTTTGCGCCCATCTCGGCCTGACGCCGCAATCGGTGCATCAGCTCGGCGGCTTCCGGGTTCAGGGGCGCGGCTCGGCGGCGGCGCGCGCGATCCTCGATGACGCGGTCGCGCTGCAATGCGCCGGCGCCCAGATGTTGGTGCTCGAATGCGTGCCCGGCGGGCTTGGGAAAGCCGTCAGCGAGCGGCTCGATATCCCGGTGATCGGGATCGGCGCCGGCCCCGATTGCGACGGTCAGGTGCTGGTGGTCTACGACCTGCTGGGTCTCAGCATCGGCCCCACGCCGCGTTTCGTGCGCAACTTCCTGGCCGCGGGCGGATCCGTGCAACAGGCGTTGGACGACTATGTCGCGGCGGTCAAGTCCGGCGACTTTCCGAGCGCCGAAGAGAGCTATCCATGATCTGCGCCGAAACCCCGGACGCGCTGCGCGAAGCCGCCGATGCGTGGCGGCGGGCCGGCGAGCGCATCGCCTTCGTACCGACCATGGGCAACCTGCACGCGGGTCACATGGCCTTGGTCACGCGCGCGCGCGAGCTGGCCGCGCGGGTCGTCGTCAGCATCTTCGTCAACCCGCTGCAATTCGATCGCGCCGATGACCTGGCGCGTTATCCGCGCACCCTCGCGGACGACGAGGCGCGGCTGCGCGCCGCCGGCGTCGACGCGCTCTACCTGCCCGACGAGGCGACGATGTACCCCCAGGGGCGGGCAGGCCAGACCCGGGTCCATGTGCCGGTGCTCTCGGAGCTGCTGTGCGGCGCCTCGCGACCGGGCCACTTCGACGGCGTCGCCACCGTGGTCTGCAAGCTTTTCCATCAGGTCCGTCCCGATCTCGCGTTGTTCGGCGAGAAGGATTGGCAACAGCTGGTCATCATCCGCAAGATGGTGGCCGATCTCGATCTCCCGGTCGAGATCGTCGGCGTGCCGACGGTGCGCGAAGCGGACGGCCTGGCGATGAGCTCGCGCAATGGCTACCTGAACGCGTCCGAGCGGCCGCGCGCCGCCGCCATCCATCGAGCCCTGCGCCAGGGCGCGGACTGGCTGCGCGCCGGCGAGCGCGACTATGAAGGCATCGCCGCGCGCCTTGCCCGCCAGATCGAAGCGGCCGGCTTGCGCGTCGACTACCTTGAGATCCGTCGTCCCGACCTCGGCGTGGCTTCGCGCGACGATCGCGACTGGGTCATCCTCGCGGCCGCGTGGCTCGGCAAGGCGCGCCTGATCGATAATCTGCGTGTGCGCGCCTGAGATTTTGCGCGCCGGGGAGAAGATTTCGGGTGAATGTGCAATTCAGGCTTGCAAGAATCGGGTCATGGCTATAAGATACGCTCCGTCGATGCGGGGTGGAGCAGTCTGGCAGCTCGTCGGGCTCATAACCCGAAGGTCGTAGGTTCAAATCCTGCCCCCGCTACCAAATTCGATCGACGCTGCCGCGCAGGCTGTTGTCGAGATGTCTCGAAGCCCTTGCCATGAGCTGCCGGCACGGGTTTCAGGGCCGTTCTTTCATCGAGAAGCCCCGAGCATCGGGGCTTTTTGTTATGTCCGGCGCGCCGGACGCAAAAAAATGGGCCTGATGGCCCATTTTTTGTTTGTGGAAGAAAAACATGAGTAGCGATCTTGAACGCTTGGTTCGCGATACCGTCGAATCGATGCGCTACGAGTTCGTCGGCGTCGAGCTGTCGTCGCGGGCCAAGACCGGCGTGCTGCTGCGTGTCTATATCGACAAAGAAGGCGGTGTCGACGTGGAGGACTGCGCCCGCGTCAGCCGCCAGTTGAGCGCGGTGCTGGATGTCGAAGACCCGATCGCCGGGCGTTACCGCCTGGAGGTTTCGTCGCCGGGCTTGGATCGCCCGTTGTTCGAGAAAGCGCATTTCGAGCGCTTTGCCGGTCATCGGATCAAGCTGGTGTTGTCGGCTCCGCTGGAGGGGCAACGAAATTTCAAGGGTGTATTGCGCGGCGTTGAAGACGACGAGGTCATATTGGATCTGGAGGACGAGCAGTTGGTCGTGCCGATCGGCGATATCGCCGCGGCGCGGTTGATACCTGAATTCCAGGGGCGGGGAGGTTCGCGATGAGTAAAGAGATTCTGATGGTGGTGGAGGCGGTCTCCAACGAGAAGGCCGTGGACAAAGAGATCATCTTCGAGGCCATCGAGGCCGCATTGGCCTCGGCCACGCGCAAGAAACATGGCGCCGATATCGCGGTGCGCGTGCGGATCGACCGCGAGACCGGCGAGTACGATACCTTCCGTCGCTGGGAGGTGGTCGAGGTGCCGGAGGGCGAGATGCTCGAGAACCCGGTCGCGCAGATCACCCTGGAGGCGGCGCGCGCGCTCGATGAAAACCTCAATCCCGGCGATTTCCTCGAGGAGCCGATCGAATCGATCGCCTTTGGCCGCATCGCCGCGCAGACCGCCAAGCAGGTCATCGTCCAGAAGGTGCGCGAGGCCGAGCGCGCCAAGGTCGCCGAGGCCTATAAAGACCGCGTCGGCGAGCTGATCACCGGCATCGTCAAGCGCGTCGACCGCGGCAACGTGATTCTCGATCTGGGCGGCAACGCCGATGCCCTGATCCCGCGCGAGGAGATGATCCCGCGCGAGCCGGCGCGCGTCGGCGACCGCATCCGCGGCTATCTGTTCGACATCCGTCCCGAGAACCGCGGTCCGCAGCTGTTCGTCAGCCGCACGCGGCCGGAGCTGATCATCGAGCTGTTCAAGCTCGAGGTGCCGGAGGTCGGCGAGGGCCTGATTCAGATCCTCGGCGCGGCGCGCGACCCGGGGCAGCGCGCCAAGATCTCGGTGTACACCGAGGATCCGCGCATCGACCCGGTCGGCGCCTGCGTCGGCATGCGCGGCTCGCGCGTGCAGGCGGTCTCCAACGAGCTCGCCGGCGAGCGTGTGGATATCATCCCCTGGGACGAGGATCCGGCGCGCTTTGTGATCAACGCGATGGCACCGGCCGACGTGGTTTCGATCGTCGTCGATGAGGACAATCACGCGATGGATATCGCCGTTGCCACCGAGAACCTGTCGCAGGCGATCGGTCGCGGCGGTCAGAACGTCCGCCTCGCGAGCCAGCTCACCGGCTGGGAGCTGAACGTCATGGACGAGGCCGAGGCCGCCGAGAAGGGCGAGGCCGAGGCGCGCGAGATCGGTGAACGCTTCATGAACGATCTTGGTGTCGATGAGGAAGTCGCGATGATCCTGATTCAGGAAGGCTTCACCAGCATCGACGAGGTGGCCTATGTGCCGCGCCAAGAGATGTTGCAGATCGAGGAGTTCGACGAGGAGATCGTCGATGAATTGCGCAACCGCGCGAAGGACGTGCTGTTGACCCGCGCGATCGCCGAGGAGGAGCAACTGGGCTCCGCCCAGCCGGCGGACGACCTGCTGGCGATGGAGGGCATGGACGAGACCACCGCGCGCCGCCTCGCCGCCGCCGGCATCGTCACGATGGAGGATCTTGCCGAACAGTCGGTCGACGAGCTGCTCGAGATCGAGGGCATGGACGAGAAGCGTGCCGGCGCCCTGATCATGAAGGCGCGCGAACCATGGTTTGCAGACGAGAATCAGGACTAACTGGCTGGAGGTAACGTCCCAATGAGTGATGTAACGGTAAAGAAACTCGCGGAAGACGTCGGGACTTCAGTCGATGGCCTGCTTGCGCAACTGAAGGAGGCGGGCATCGAGAAGCGCGCCGCCGACGACCCGATCAGCAAAGAAGAGAAGCTCGCTCTGCTCGAGCATCTGCGTTCCACGCACGGCGATGCCGCGCCGAAGAAGGTCACGCTGCGGCGCAAGTCGGTCGGCGAGATCAAGCTCCCGGGCGGCGGTTCGCGCGCCAACCCGCGCGCGGCGAAAACGGTGCGCGTCGAGGTGCGCAAGAAGCGCACCTATGTGAAGCGCGGCGCCGAGACCGAGAAGGCGGTGCCGAAGGAAGCGCTGGACGAGGCCGAGAAAGCGCGTCTGGCGCTGGAAGAGGCCAAGGCGCGCCAGAAGCAGCTCGAGGAAGAGGCCGCCGCGCGCCGTGCCGCCGAGGAGGCGCGCCGGCGCGAGGAAGAAGAAAGCCGCAAGGAGATCGAGGAACGCAAGGCCGCCGAGGAAGCCGCGCGCAAGGAGGCCGAGGAGGCCGCGCGCCGCGAGAAGGAGGCCCGCGAGGCCGCCGAGAAGGCGCGTGTCGAAGCCGAGGCCCGCGCCGCCAAGCCCGCCGCCGGCAAGGCCGCGCCGGCGCGCAAGAAAGAGAAACCGGCGCGTAAGTCCGGCGGTGGCCGTGGCGAGCTGCATGTGCGTTCGGACCGCTCCGGACGGCGTCGCAAGACCCCGCGGGGCGGTCGCCGCCAGGCGGTCAACCTGCCCGAGACCCAGCACGGCTTCCAGAAGCCGACCGCGCCCGTGGTGCGCGAGGTCGAGATCCCGGAGGCGATCTCGGTCGGCGAGCTCGCGCAACGCATGTCGACCAAGGCGCCCGAGGTCATCAAGACCCTGATGGGAATGGGCATGATGGTCACCATCAACCAGGTGCTGGACCGCGATACCGCGACCCTGGTGGTCGAGGAGATGGGCCACAAACCGGTCGAGGAGAAGGTCCGGGACATCGAGACCGAGCTCGTCTCGGATGTCGAAGAGATCGACGGCGAGGCCGAACCGCGTCCGCCGGTGGTCACCATCATGGGCCATGTCGACCACGGCAAGACCTCGTTGCTCGATTACATTCGCAAGAGCCGCGTCACCGCCGGCGAGGCCGGCGGCATCACCCAGCACATCGGCGCCTATCACGTCGACACCGGGCACGGCAGCATGACCTTCCTCGACACCCCGGGTCATGCCGCCTTCTCGGCGATGCGCGCGCGCGGCGCCAAGGTCACTGATATCGTCATCCTGGTGGTGGCCGCCGATGACGGCGTGATGCCGCAGACCATCGAGGCGATCCAGCACGCCAAGGCGGCCGATGTGCCGATGATCGTCGCGGTGAACAAGATCGACAAGCCCGAGGCGCAGCCCGATCGGGTGATGAACGAGCTGGTCGCGCAGGAGGTCGTGCCCGAGGAATGGGGTGGCGACACCCAGTTCATCCAGGTCTCGGCGGTCACCGGCGAGGGTGTCGAGGAGCTGCTCGACGCAATCCTGCTGCAATCCGAGATCCTCGAGCTGAAAGCGGTGCGCGAGGGACCGGCGCGCGGCACCATCATCGAATCCAGCCTCGACAAGGGGCGCGGCGCGGTGGCCACCGTGCTGGTGCAGTCCGGCACCCTGAAGCGGGGCGATTCGCTGGTCTCCGGCATCGAATACGGCCGTGTGCGCGCGATGTTCAACGAGCACGGCAAACAGGTGAAGGAAGCCGGGCCGTCGATCCCGGTACAGGTGCTTGGCTTGTCCGGCGCGCCGAACGCCGGGGACGACGCGGTCGTGGTGCCGAACGAGCGCAAGGCGCGCGAGCTCGCCGAGCACCGTCGCGAGCAACACCGCGACAAGCGGCTGGCGGCGCAGAAGGCGGCGAAGCTCGAGGAGCTGTTCTCAAGCATGGGCAAGGAAGACGTGCTCGATGTCAATCTGATCGTCAAGGCCGACGTGCAGGGCTCGGTCGAGGCGATCCGCGATTCGCTGGTCAAGCTCTCGAACGAGCATGTGCGCGTCAAGGTGGTCGGCTCCGGGGTCGGCGGCATCAACGAATCCGATGTCAGCCTCGCCGCCGCGGCCAACGCGATTCTCATCGGCTTCAATGTCCGCGCCGATGCCACCGCGCGTCAGCAGGTCGAGGAGCAGGGCCTCGACATGCGCTACTACAGCATCATCTACGAGATCATCGACGATGTGCGCAAGGCCATCAGCGGCATGCTCGAACCGGAGATCCGCGAGCAGATCATCGGCCTGGCCGAGGTGCGCGACGTATTCCGCAGTTCCAAGCTCGGCGCCGTTGCCGGCTGCATCGTCGTCGACGGCGTGGTGCGGCGCAGCGCGCCGATCCGCGTGCTGCGCGACAACGTGGTGATCTTCGAGGGCGAGCTGGAATCGTTGCGCCGCTTCAAGGACGATGTGCAAGAGGTCCAGGCCGGCACCGAGTGCGGCATCGGCGTGAAAAACTACAACGATATCAAGCCGGGAGACCAGATCGAGGTCTTCGAGCGTGTCGAAGTGGCGCGCGAGATCTGAGCCATGGCGCGGGAGTTCAAGCGCGCCGACCGCGTCGGCGCGGAACTGCGGCGCGAGCTCGCCGAGTTGATGCGCGGGATCGAGCAAGAGCGGCCGGAGATCGGCATGGTCACCATCCAGGAAGCGCGCGTGAGCCGCGACATCGCCCATGCGCGCGTGTTCTTCACGCGGATGGGCGGCGCGCTGGAGCCCGTTCAGGCCGAGTTTCTGCTCAACGAATTCGCCGGTCGGCTGCGCCATGAGCTCGGTCAGCGCATGCGCATGCGCAGCGTGCCGGCGCTGAAATTCGTCTACGACACCTCGATCGAGCGCGGCGCGCATCTCTCCGCCTTGATCGACGAGGTGGTTCCCAAACCTTCATCCAACGACAACGAGGACGACTAATGGCCCGCCGTCGCCGTCCCTCCGGCCGCAACATCAGCGGCATCCTGTTGCTCGACAAACCGGTCGGGATCACCTCGAACGCCGCGTTGCAGACCGTGAAGCACTGCTATCGCGCGCGCAAGGCCGGCCACACCGGCAGCCTGGATCCGCTCGCCTCCGGCCTGCTGCCGATCTGCCTTGGCGAGGCCACCAAGCTGTCGGCCTTTCTGCTCGATGCCGACAAGCGCTACTGGGTGCGCGTGCGGCTCGGCGAGAAGACCACCACCGCCGACGCCGAGGGCGAGATCATCGAAAGCCGCCCGATCGACGGCATCGACGAGCAGGCCATCCGCAACGTATTGCCGGATTTCCGCGGTGAGATCCAGCAACTGCCGCCGATGTATTCGGCGGTGAAGCACAAGGGCGAGCGCCTCTATGACATTGCGCGCCGTGGTGAAGAGGTCGAGCGCGAGCCGCGCACCATCCATATCCACGAGCTCGAACTCGTAGGCTGCGAGCTGCCCGAGTTTGAACTCGAGGTCGCCTGCACCAAGGGCACCTATGTGCGCACCCTGGCCGAGGACATCGGCGAGCGGCTCGGTTGCGGCGCGCATGTCGTCGGCTTGCGTCGCACCGGCGTCGGCCCCTATGGCGAGGCGGATCTGCATACCCTGGATGAGATCGAACGCCAGGCCGAGGAGCGCGACCACTTCGCCGGGCTGGACGCCAAGCTGCTGCCGCTGGACAGCGCGCTCGGCGGCTGGCCGGAGATCCGCCTGAACAAGGACATGGCCTTCTACATCCGTCAGGGCCAACCGGTGCTGGTGCCGAAGGCGCCGCTGGAGGGTTGGGTGCGGCTGTACTCCGGGCAAGAATTCCTCGGCGTCGGCGAGGTCCTGGACGACGGTCGTATCGCGCCGCGACGCCTGCTCGCCCAGGCATCTCCCCATTCTTAGCCCGGAAAATTCATGGGCGACGAGTAGATACTTTCCCAC
>JALVEB010000029.1 GCA_027008705.1 Sedimenticola sp.
TGACCTTGCCTTCGGCCACCAGCCCGGAAAGCTTGTCCAGCACCTCCCGGCTGGTGCAGCCCAACTCATCGGCCAGGATGGCGAACGGCTCGGGCGACAGTGGAAAATCGCGTTGATAGTCGTTCAGCAGACGCTGTTCCAGACTGTTCATATCACAGCCCCGTTCTGTGCGCCCGCGCGCTCAGGAAGATCCCGCTAGGCTTGGTCGCCGGCAGTTCGGCGAGCGGCTTCAGCGTGCGGGTATCGAACTCCAGGATATGGTTACGGTCGCGCACCGATACCCACACCGCCTCGCCACGCGGCGCGAACTCCATGTGCAGCACGCCCTTACCCAACTTCATCGTCTTGATGATCTTCAGCGATTCGGTATCGATGACCTGCACCGTATCGTTGTCGGGAAAGGCGAAATTGACCCAGATGCGCCGCCCATCCGGCTGCGCCATGACAAACACCGGCTGGCCATGCACCGCGATGCGCGCCTTCTCCTTCCAGCCGTGGCGATCGGCGACCAGCACCTCGTGATGACCCACCGCGGGCAGAAACGCGGTATCTCCGGCCATCGCCCAGCCTTCCAGGTGCGGCATCTTGTACACCGGCAGCTTGCGTTCGCCCCGGCCATAGTGATCCATGATGCGGGTGACGCCTTTCTCCGGATGCCAGAGGTCGAGCATCGCCAGACCGTCCTCGCCGAACAATCCGGCGATGTAATAACGGCCATCCGGGGTAATCAGGCCATCATAGGGCTGGCGGCCGACGCCGGTGAATCGGGTCACCTTGGGTTTGGCCGGGTTCAGCATGTCCAGCAACCAGATCTCGCCGGTGTCGTACAGGCTGAAGACGAAGCGTTCGCCCGGCGCATCCACCAGACCAACGGTCTTCGAGTTCTTGTCGGCGCTGATCGCCGTTGCCGGCAGATCGAACACCAGCGACAGATCCTCGGCGGAGAACACCTTGACGCCGCCGGGTACATAGTTGGAAACCGCGATGAAGCGGCCATCCTGCGAGATCGCCCCGCCGATGCTGTTGCCGCCCTGCACGATGCGCTTGACCAGGGTACCGCACAGCATGTCGATCTTGGACAGGCCGCCATCGCGGCCAAAGACATAGGCATAGCGCTCGTCGCGCGAATAGACCACCGAGGCGTGCGACAGATCGCCGAGCCCCTTTACATGAAACAGCGAGCGTCTGTGGGTGGTGTCGATCACCTGGGCGCTGCCGGTGGCGCGCTCGATCACCAGAGCGAGGTCGCCCGTGCCGCGCAACTGGCATTCAGCGGCCACCGGCAACGATATCGCCAGCAGCCAGGCAATCAAGAACAAGCTCTTCATCGAAGCACGCATTCAGTCCACTCCCGCTTTCAACCGGCCGGCGAGCCAAACGGCCTCGTCCCGGCTCATAAAGGGCTGCCACGGCGGCATCGGCGTACCGGGCCGGCCATGCAGTATGGTCTCGCTGATGGTTTCGATCGAAAGCCGGCCGATAGCGTCCGGCGTCAACGCCGGGCCCAGGCCGCCTTTCAGGCGCATGCCGTGGCAGGCGCCGCAATCCTGTTTGAGCAGATCGATCAATTCACTCCGGCGCGCCGCATCGGGCGGCGCCGCCATCAGCGCGCCGGACGCCATGCCGTTGATCAGCGTGGCCAGCAGGCCGGCTTGCAGGATCTGCTTCTTCATGTTCGTCATTGCGGGGCGGCCTCGCGACCGCCCCTGCATTTCTTCAGTAGATATCGTGAACCGTGTTATAGACGTTGAACTTGCCGGTCGGGGTGATCAGGCGCTTGTCCTTGATGACCTTCTTCAGCTTCAGCGTCTTGTCATCCACGACGACGATCGCAGACTTCTGCTCCTTGCCGTTCCAGACCGACAGCCAGACCTCGTTGCCCGCCTTGTTGTACTCCGGCTGCACGACCCGCTTCTGGCCTTCGCCAACATCCGCCCATTTGGCGATCGGAAGCACCTTGTAGCCCCGGTCGAGATGGTTGACATCGAATACCGCGACCGAGCCACTGACCTTGGCATCGGGATTCAACGGCGTATCCACCCACAGATGGTGCGATTTCGGATGCGACTTGACGAACAGCGAACCGCCGCCCTGCCCCTTCAGCACGCGCACGACCTTCCAAGCGGTTTTCGGATGCTTGACCGGATCGGTGCCGATGAAGGTGACATTGGCGTTACCCAGCGCGCTGGTGACCCACACCGGCCCATAGACCGGATCGTTGAGGTTCGCGCCGCGCCCCGGGTGCGGGATCTTGGTGACGTCGATCATCGCGATGTTCTTCTGCTCTTTCGAGTCGATCACCACGATCTTGTTCGACTTGTTCGCCGCGGTCAGGAAATAGCGGTGGGTACGATCCCAACCGCCATCGTGCAGATAACGCGCCGCCGGGATGGTGGTCACCGTCAGGTTCTCGACATCCGCGTAATTGACCAGCAAGACCTTGCCGGTCTCCTTGACATTGACGATGAACTCCGGGTGCTGGTGCGAGGCGACGATCGCCGCGACGCGCGGTTCCGGATGGTACTCCTGGGTATCGACGGTGTAGCCGCGCGTGGAGACGATCTTCAGCGGCTCCAACGTGTCACCCTTCATGATCACATACTGCGGCGGCCAGTAGGCGCCGGCGATCGCGTACTTGTCCTCGTAGCCCTTGTACTTGGAAGTCTCGACCGAACGCGCCTCCATGCCGATCTTCAGCTCGGCGACGCTCTTTGGCTCCTTCATCCACAGGTCGATCAGGTTGACGCGCGCATCGCGCCCGATGACATACAGATACCGGCCACTGGAGGACAGACGCGAGATGTGCACCGCGTAACCGGTCTTGATCGTCGTGATCGGCTTCTTGGTATCGCCGTCGATCAGCATGATCTTGCCGGCGTCCCGCAAGGTCACCGAAAAGACGTTGTCCAGGTTGTAGTGGTTCATCTTCCGCTTCGGTCGCTTCTCGACCGGCACCGTCACCTTCCAGGTGCCCTTCATCTCCGCCATGCCCCACTCCGGCGGTTGCGGCGGCTCGTGTTGCAGGTAACGAGCCATGATGTCGATTTCCTTGGGAGACAGCACGCCGGAGGTCCCCCAGTTCGGCATGCCGGCGGCGGAGCCATAGGTGATGAAGGCCTTCAGGTACTCGGTGCCGCGCTTGCGCGTGATATCGGTGGTCAAGGGCTTGCCGGTGGCGCCCTTGCGCAACACCCCGTGACAACCGGCGCAGCGCTCGAAGAAGGTCTTCTTGGCGAAGGCCCACTCCTCTTTCGTCATCTTCGGCCCCTTGCCGCCGATGATGTCCTTGGTCCCCTCCGGGCTGACGGCCGAGGCCGCGCCCTGGTACTTGGCCTCCGGCGAGTTGTGACTATCGGCAAGGGCCGGCGCCGACAGACCGGCCGCGGTGACCAGCGTCACCGCGGCGGCAAGCGCCTTGAGTTTCGGATAAGATACAGCCATGTCAGGCCTCCTCTCGGCAATGAACGTAGCGAATTGGAACCTACAGTCTGCCGACGGGGTGGACCTGACACCTTGACTTCAGTCAACTATGCATGCTGTAGGGTTTATCCAGACCCATCGTTCTCACCACCCACGCGTTCTCCTTGCAGGAAAACCGCATGAAACTCCTCTTCATCTACAACGCCGACAGCGGAAAGCTCAACGCACTGTTCGACATCGCCCACAAGGCGCTCAGCCCGGCGACCTACCGCTGCGATCTGTGCTCTCTGACGCACGACACCTTCGCGGAAAAGGCCCGCTGGAAACGCTTTCGGGAAGAAACCGATCTGGATCTGGAGATCCTGCACAAGGACGAATTCGAGCGACGGGCAAGCGACGGCTCCTTCGACTACCCAGTCATCCTGAAAGCCGACGACGATGGTTTGTCCCTGTTCATGAGCCGTGACGAGATCGCCCGGCTGGCGGATGTCGACGCGCTGATCCGGGCGATAGAAGAAAGGACCAAGTAGCCGGCAAGAGCGGCTCTCAGGGCAACCAACGGAGCAGCGGCCCACCCACATGACTGCGACTGACCAGCTTGTTACGAATCGCCGACTTCACCGGTGGCAGGTGATTGCTCAGACGCAACACGATCTTGCGCGCCAGGCGCGCCGGCATGCGCTCATCGGTAAACAAACCGACGATCTCGTTGGTGCCGTGGAACAGCGGCAGCGTGGCCAGGCGATGGCGGGCCTGGTAGCGCGCCAAGCCGGTGGACGAGGCAATATCGCCCCCGCGCGAACAGGCCGCCCGGATCTCAGCCGCCAGCAGATCCACCCCGCTCAGGCCCAGGTTGAAGCCATGTGCGGTGACCGGATGCATGCCCACCGCCGCATCGCCGATCAGAGCGAAACGGCGCGCCACGAAGCGATCGGCATGCACCGCCACCAGTGGATAGCTGAAACGTTCACCGACCAGTCGCATGCGGCCGAAACGGCGACCGAAACGCCGCTCGATATCGGCATTGAAACTCGCCTCGTCCATATCGACGATCCCTGCCGCCAGATCGGCCGGCACCGTAATCACGATAGAGGAGGCCTTGCCCGGCATGGGCAAAACCGCCAGGGTGCGACCGTAATGAAAACACTCCCAGGCCGTGTTCTCATGCGCCAGCTCGTGCTCCATGCGACACACGATGGCGACCCGCCCGAAGTCCTTCATCATCGCGCCGATGCCCATCCGCCGCCGGGTCGCGGAGAAGCGGGTATCCGCGCCGACCAACAGACGCGCGCTCAGACACCGGCCGTCCGCCAGCCCGACCCGGGCACCCCCGGCATCGCTGGATACCGACACCACCTCAGCCCCGGCGACCAGCTCCACCCGATCCAGCGGCGCCACCACCTCGTACAACGACTTGCGAATCAGATGATTGGCCACCAGATAGCCCAGAGGCGAACGATGGCCGGTGTCATTGTCGAAATCCAGGGTATAGGGTGAATCGCCGTCGACCACCCTCGCGGCCCGCAGAGGGGAAATCTCATCGGTGGGGATGCGCCCCCAGGCGCCGAATCCTTCCATCAGGCGGCGCGAGAGATGGGTCAAAGCGAT
>JALVEB010000030.1 GCA_027008705.1 Sedimenticola sp.
ATATACTCGTCGCCCAAGAATTTCCGGATTTTCGAGACCGCCCCTCGCGCCCAAGGGCCAGGCGCGGAAACGAGTCATAGCCCGTTACCATGACGCGTTTCCACAACGACGCCCACGGGTGCGGGGATGGTCGCGATGGCCGAAAATTCATGGGCGACGGGTATACTCTTTAGAGCTACAGACAGACCCGCAATAGAGGAATCCAAGATGTTGCTACTCAGCGAGATCATCATCGCCAATCCCCAGTTCCAGTCTTTCGATGAACTGATCGCAGCGGTCGAACTGGCGAAGGAAGGCGAGATGCATTTCCGCATGGACGTCAAACCACCCTATCCGGACACCCCGGAGAACTGGGAAGACCGCATCGAGGCGGCTTTCAGTTGAACCCGCGCTGGCGCGCACCCAACCCTGATGGACCCGACCCCGATGAAATACCACGACCCGGACAAACTGCCCGATACCGCGGCGGACTCGCTGCGCAAGGATCTCGGCGAGAAAGCCAGCATCGAAGCACATCTGGCGGCGCTGATGGAAGACTGGAACCGGCCCGGCGAGCCCGTGGCGACGACCGGGCGCGCCCGCCGCCAGCTGGAAATCGGGCGTGCGCTGAAGGCGCTGGAACGCGGTGAGGAAGCCTGGCCCTGGGCGCGCGAGGCCTTCGATGCCTTCGCCGCCGCCAACGAATGGGAGTGGGCCGCCGACGCTTGCGAGGTGATGTCGCAATGCGAGCAGCCGGGCTCGCTGGCGGCGCTCGGCCACGGCATATGGCTGTCGGTCACCTTTCCAATGGACCTGGAGTTGACCCTGGCCCTGCTGCAACACTTGGTCGACGACACCCCGGACGACGCCGACGGCGCCGCGGTCGCGGCCGCCACCGCGGCCTTTCTGGCCGACCTGCGTGGCGAGGGTCGACAACGCGAAAGCCTGACCTTCTTCGCCTCGCAACTGTTGGGCCAGGTGGCGCGTCGCCACGGCCAGGTCGAGAACCAGGAGCAATTCCAGGCTTGGGTCGAACGCCTCGAACTCGACCAACCGGACAAATTCCTGGTCCGCCTGCGCAACGTCGTAGACGTACTGGTGCAGGACGACTGGTGGATCGACCGGGACGCCATCCAGGCGACACTGCCTGAATAGAGGAGAACCCCATGTTTTGGCAAGAAGACGACCGCTCGACGAAAGCGCTCAGCGACATCGTCGACGTACTGTTCCGCATCCGCTGTCGCGAACTGCCGGTCGACCACCTCTGGCCGCTCTCCCAGGCCCTGCGCACTGCCGCTCCCTGGCTGGACGAAGACCCACGCGTCGCGATCCACGAGATCCACGTCGCCGGTTCCCAGAACGGCTGGGAGCGACCCGGACGCGATGCCGCGCAGCAATTGGTGCTGTCGCGCCGCACGCGCCTGATCCTGCGCATGCCGCGCGAGCGTCTTGAACAGGCATGCGCGCTCGAGGGCATCACGATCGATGTCGCCGGCCACCCGCTGACCATCGGCGAATTCAAGACCCGCGAGCTGAGCAAACTGACGACCCTGTTCTCGCGCCACCTGCTCACCGCATCGGACGAAGACGAAAACGCCTTCCTCGAACGGATCGCCGCCGAACTGCGTCAGCGCGGGATCCGCGTGCGCAAGGCGCTGTGCGGCAAACCGGACATCATCGACACCCCCCATGGCGTTCTGCATACCCGCTCGCTGATGCTCGCCGACCTCGCCACCGACGAGGCGATCGAGCTCCAGGAACAGGGACTCGGCGAACACCAGAAGCTCGGCTGCGGCATCTTCATCCCGCACAAGGACATCGAGGCGGTCAAGAAGATCGCGGATGACGAAACCAGCGGAATTCTATAGAATTGCTCGGATTTTCTTTTGATCCGCGCCGCCCCGGGGGCGGGCGTTCCATTCAACCAACCCGACAGAGCAGGGGGTAGCGACATGGCTTTGGAAGTAAACGGCAAAACCATCCCGACGACCGATAACGATTATCTTGAAAACCTCGAAGACTGGAACGAGGACGTCGCCGTGGCGATCGCCGAGATCGAAAAAATCGAGTTGACCGATGAACACTGGGACGTCATCCACTACCTGCGCGACCAACATTTCAACAACGCCGGCATGGAGCCGAACGAACGCCAGATCATGAAGGAAATGGCCAAGAAATGGGGACGCAAGCTGACCAGCAAGGACATGTACAAACTGTTCCCGCTGATGCCCAGCAAGCAAGGACGCAAGATCGCCGGCCTGCCGCAGAGCACCCGCAAGGGCGGCTACTGATACCTCATCGGAACCGCCGCGGGGCGGCGGTTCCAGCATGCCATGAGCCGCGAAGGCGTCATCAAATACCAACTCGATCACCAGCGGCAGGCGCTGCCGGACGACATCGACCTCTCCGACCTGGAGCATTGGCGCCGGCACTTCCACCAGCTCGGCCTGATCGCCCGCGACCCGTCCCGTTACGAGGGCCTCGGCTACGGCAACATCAGCCAACGCCATCCCCTGCCCGACAACCCGAACGCCTTTGTCATCAGCGGTTCCCAGACCGCCCACCTTGCCGCGATGGACCGCGAGGGCTACGCGCTGGTCACCGGCTTCGATATCGCGCACAACCGGCTCAGCTCACTGGGCCCTCGGCCGCCCTCCTCCGAAGCCCTGACGCACGCCACGATCTACCAGCATGAGCCGACCGCCATGGCCGTGATCCACGTGCACGACCCGGGGCTGTGGCGGGCCGCCGTCCACCTTGGCCTGCCCGTCACGCCAGCCGGGATCGAATACGGCACCGTTGCAATGGCCGAGGCGATTCAGCGCGTATTGACGGAACAAAAAGACGCGCCCTGCCTGTTATCGATGGGAGGCCATGAGGACGGCGTGATCGCCTGGGGCAAAAGCCTGGCCGAGGCTGCGGCGACGCTGACCCGCTATCACCGTCTTGCATCCGAACGCTAAGCCACCTCTGACGATTCCCGCCAGCCGTGGCCGGACAATTGCAGAAAAGTCGCCGAAGCGATACCCGCCGCGGCATACACCGAGGCCATGATCACAATCTGGTAGCGCACCGCGATCAGCGGCGAGACACCGGCCAGGATCTGGCCTGTCATCATGCCGGGCAACGAAACCAAACCGACCGCGAACAGGGAATTGGTGATCGGGATCAGCCCAGCCCCCAACGCGACTCGGCGCGCGGCTTCCACCGGCTCGCCACGCGCGCGCTCGGTGCGCATGCGCTCGGCGCTCAGGCTGACGCTGTTCATCGCATTGGCGAAGAACATCCCGGCGAGCGGCACCAGGAAACGCGGTTCGTACCAAGGCGAGACATCGAGGATAGCGACCACCAACAAAGCCAACACCGAACCGCCGCCGAGGGCGATCGCCAACACCGCATGGGCGAGCAACCGCCAGCGCACCCCGGGGACCGTGCGCAATGAGATCCAGCTCGAAACCAGAATCATGAACACGAGGATCGCCAGAACCAACGGCGCCTGCTCGATTGCGAACAGCCAGGTCAGCAGAAAGCCGACCGACAGCAACTGCACCAGCATGCGGATCAGCGCGATCAGACCCTCGCGCCAAGACATGCGCCATTGGAACAGAAGCCCGACGACGAGCAACGCCGGCAACAACGACAGGAAAACCCCGCCGAGCGAGATGGGAATGACCTTCATCGTAAGCCGGCGGACCGAAGCGGCAAGGGCATGGTCACCAGGAGGGGACCGCCCGCCTCAGCGCGAAGGAAGGCGATTGATCTCTACGCGGCGGTTCTTGCGCCGCCCTTCCGGCGTCGCGTTGCTGGCGATCGGTCGCGAACCGCCGTAGCCGCGCGCGATCAACAGCATCTCGCTGACGCCCTTCTCGATCAGATAGCCGCGCACCGCCTCGGCGCGCTGCTGCGACAAGCGCTGGTTCAGCTCGGCGCTGCCCGAGGTATCGGTATGCCCGGCCACCTCATAGCGTTGCCCCTCGATACGCAGCATGCTCGCGGCGACCACATCGAGCACCTGCTTCGCTTGATCGGTCAACGAGACCGAGCCGCTGAGGAAGGTCACGCCTTCGAGTACGATCGCCGAGCGGGGCGCGCAACCGGTGCGATCGACCTCGGCGCCCGCCTGGGTCGCGGGGCACATATCGACCTGATCGGCAACACCGTCCCCATCGCGATCGGGAGCACAGCCGCTGGCATCGACATGCAACCCGGCAGGCGTGGCCGGACAAGCATCGACGCGATCGGGGACGCCATCGCCATCGACATCGCCCACGCGCCGGGGAGGCTCCGCCGCTGGCGGCTCGCCGCAGGCGGCCACGGCCGGCCGCGCCGCCGCGAAAGCAGTATCGCACAACGACATCAGCGACGACGGGAACAAGCCGAACCACAGCACCGCCAGCGCATTGACGCTGAGCATGAAACGCGTGTCGATACCGGCCTCCAGCGGTGTCTCGTCTTCCGGCGCGTCGAAATACATCAGCTTGACGATGCGCAGGTAGTAGAAAGCGCCGACGATCGAGAAGAACACCCCATACACCGCCAGCCAGACCAGACCGACATCGACCACCGATTCGAGCACGAACAGCTTGGCGAAGAAGCCGACCGTGGGCGGCACCCCCGCCATCGAGAACATCAGCAACAGCATCATGCCGGCGAACCAGGGACTACGCTGGTTCAAGCCCTTCAGATCGTCGAGCCGCTCGACATCAAATCCCTTGCGTCCAAGCAGGATCAACACGCCAAAGGCGCCGAGCGCCATCAAGGCATAGACCACGGCGTAGAACAGCGAAGCGGCATAGCCCTCGCGGGTGCCGGCAAGGATGCCGAGCATCAGGAAACCAACATGCGAGATCGTCGAATAGGCGAGCATGCGCTTGATATTGGTCTGCGCGATCGCGACCAGATTGCCAAGCGCCATCGACAACACCGTGAGCACGATCAACATGCCCTGCCAGTGCGCGTGCAACGGCAACAAGCCATCCACCAGGATGCGCATCGCAATCGCAAAGGCCGCAAGCTTCGGCACGCTGCCGAGCAGCATCGTGACCGCGGTCGGCGCGCCTTCGTAGACATCCGGCGCCCACATATGGAACGGCACCAAGCCGGTCTTGAAGCCGATGCCGATCACCAGGAAGACCAGCCCGAAGACCAGCACCGTGGCATCGAAGTCACCGGCGCACAGCCGCGCCGCGATACCCGGGAAATCGATGTGGCCGGTGGCGCCATAGATCATCGAGATTCCATACAGCAGCATGCCCGAGGCAAGCGCGCCGAGCACGAAATACTTCATCGCCGCCTCGGAACCCGGCTTCGAATCGCGATCGAAGGCGACCAGCGCGTAGAGCGACAACGCGAGCAGCTCCAGGCCCAGGTAAAGAGCCAGAAATCCGCCGGCGGAAACCATGATCATCATGCCGAGCAGCGCGAACAGGCCGAGCTCGTAGTACTCCGCCTTGAACAGGCCGTGATTGCGCAGATAGTCCTTGGCATAGACGAAGGCAAACAACATCAGCACCATCATCGCGGCCTTCAGCACCGTCGCCATCAGATCGAGGCGGTAGTTGCCGTCGAACAGCACCTGCTCCGGCCCCTTGCCGACCAGCATCGTAACCAGGATTGCCAGGATCAGACCGCCCTGCGCGATGCCGTAGGACACGATCCGGTACTCGTCGTCGAGGAACAGGTCCACGACCAGCACGACGCACACCAGGCACAGAACCAGGATCTCCGGCAGCAGCGGCACCAGCGTATTCAGGTCAAAAGCCATCGAAACCTCTTAGCAATCCATCAGAGTTTGGAAACGGAAATCTGCTGCACCAAGTGAGTGATGGACTGGTCCATCACCTCGATCAGCGGCGCCGGCCACAGACCCAGAATCAGCACCGCGGCGGCGAGCAGCCCGAGCACCAGAAACTCGCGACCGTTCAGATCGGTCAGCTTCGCGACCCGCTCGTTGCCGATGTCGCCGAAGATCACCCGCTTGACCATCCACAGCGTGTAGGCGGCGCCGATGATCAACGTCGTCGCGGCGAGGAAGGCATACCAGAAATCGGCGCGGAACGAGGCCAGAACCACCATGAACTCGCCGACGAAGCCCGAGGTGCCGGGCAAGCCGGCATTCGCCATCGCGAAGAACACCATAAAGGCGGCGAACACCGGCATCACATTGACCACGCCGCCATAGTCGGCGATCTGACGGCTGTGCATGCGGTCGTACAACACCCCGACGCACAAGAACATCGCCGCCGAGATGAAACCGTGCGAAACCATCTGCACCATGGCCCCTTCCGAGCCGAGCACCGCGCCGCTGTGCGCGTCGGCGTTCGCGGCGATGCGGAAGACGATGAACAGCCCCAGCGTAACGAAGCCCATGTGCGCGATCGATGAATAGGCGATCAGCTTCTTCATGTCCGCCTGCACCAGCGCGACGAAGCCAATATAGACCACCGCGATCAATGACATCAGGATAATCAGCCAGTCCAGCTCATGGCTGGCATCGGGCGCGATCGGCAGGCTGAAGCGCAGAAAGCCATAACCGCCGATCTTCAGCATGATCGCGGCCAGGATCACCGAGCCCCCGGTCGGCGCCTCGACATGGGCATCCGGCAACCAGGTATGCACCGGCCACATCGGCACCTTCACCGCGAAGGCCAGAAGAAAAGCGATGAAGATCAGGATCTGCGCGTTCAGCGGCAGCTTCACGGCATGGAAATCGAGCACGCCGAAGCTGCCGGCCTGGGTGTACAGGTAGATCAACGCGACCAGCATGAACACCGAGCCGAAGAAGGTGTAGAGGAAGAACTTGATCGTCGCATAGACGCGGTTCGGACCGCCCCAGATCCCGATGATCAGGAACATCGGGATCAACATCGCCTCCCAGAACACATAGAACAGCATCGCATCGAGCGCGGAGAACACCCCGATCATGACCCCTTCCATAATCAGGAAAGCCGCCATGTACTGCGATGGCCGTTTCTGGATCACCTCCCATCCGGCGATGATGACCAGGATCGTGATGAAGCTGGTCAGCAGAATCAATGGCATCGAGATGCCATCGACGCCGAGATGGTAATGGATATCCCAGGCCGGGATCCAGGACGCCTTCTCCTGGAACTGCATCGCCGCGGTGGAACTGTCAAAGCCGGTCCACAGCGGGATGGTCGCAAGGAAGGTCAGCACGGCGAAGGCCAGCGCCAGCCAGCGGGACACGTTCGCGGCCCGATCCCCGCTGCCCAGCACCAGCAGGCCGCCGAAGATCGGCAACCAGATCGTCAAACTCAGTATCGGCCAATCCGCCATCATCCCGTACTCAACATTCAGAAGTAAACAAACCAGGTCAGCAAACCGAGCAGACCGAGGATCATCGCGATCGCATAGTGATAGAGGTAGCCCGTCTGCAGATGGCGCGCGACGCCCGCGAACAAGGCCACGCTCTTCGCCGAGCCGTTCACGATCAGCCCGTCGATCAACTTGCGATCGCCGAAGATCCACAGCAGACGTCCGATCACGCGGCTGCCGCCGGCGAACAGGAACTGGTAGAACTCATCGAAGCCGTATTTCTTGTCGAGCACCTGATACAACGGCAACAGGGCGGTCTTGATACGCTCCGACCACTCCGGCCGCCACAGGTAGACCGCCCAGGCGGTCGCGACGCCGGCCATCGCGAGGAAGAACGGCCATTCCATCATGCCGTGCAGGATGAAACCGAGTGGGCCGTGATAGTGCTCGCCGAGTTCGGCGAGCACATCGTGCTCGGGGATGACCTGGATCGCGCCACGGAAGAAATCACCGAACAGCATCGGCTGGATCGTCAGCCAGCCGATCACCACCGACGGGATCGCCAGCAAAATCAACGGCACCGTAATCACCTTCGGCGACTCATGGAGATGTTCGCGCGCATGCTCGTCCCGCGGACCCTCTCCATGGAAGACGAGGAAGAACAGGCGGAAGCTGTACAAGGCGGTGACGAACACGCCGGCGACGACCATCAGATAGGCGTAACCCGAACCGGCAATCTCGGAGTGATGTACCGCGCTGATGATCGCATCCTTCGAGAAGAAACCGGAAAAACCGGGAAAGCCGATCAACGCCAGCGAACCGATCAGGAAAACCCAGTAGGTCACCGGCATGTACTTGCGGATCCCACCCATGTTGCGGATGTCCTGGTCATGGTGCATGCCGACGATCACCGAACCGGCGCCGAGGAACAACAAGGCCTTGAAAAAGGCATGGGTCATCAGGTGAAAGATGCCGGCGGCATAGGCCGAAACGCCGAGCGCGACGACCATGTAGCCGAGCTGCGACAGCGTCGAGTAGGCGATCACGCGCTTGATATCGTTCTGCACGATACCGATCAGGCCCATGAAGAACGCGGTGGTCGCGCCGATCACCAGGATGAAGCTCAGCGCGGTCTCGGAGAGCTCATACAGCGGCGACATCCGCGCGACCATGAAGATACCGGCGGTGACCATGGTCGCGGCATGGATCAAGGCCGAGATCGGGGTCGGACCTTCCATCGAATCCGGCAACCAGACGTGCAGCGGCACCTGCGCCGATTTGCCCATCGCGCCGATGAACAACAGGATGCCGATCACCGTCATCAACGACCAGGCGCTACCTCCGAGGATTGAGATGCGCTCGTCGGCAAGCGCCGGCGCGCGCGCGAACACCTCGGCGTAGTCGAGGCTGTTCATGTACATCGCCACCGCCGCGATCCCGAGGAGAAAACCGAAGTCGCCGACGCGGTTGACGAGAAAGGCCTTCATGTTGGCGAGAATCGCCGACTCCCGCTTGAAATAGAAACCGATCAACAGATACGAGACCAGACCGACCGCCTCCCAACCAAAGAACAGCTGCAGGAAGTTGTTCGACATCACCAACATCAGCATCGAGAAGGTGAACAACGAGATGTAGCTGAAGAAGCGCTGGTAACCGACCTCCTCGTCCTGCATATAACCGATGGTATAGATATGCACCATCAGCGAGACGAAGGTCACCACCGCCATCATCAGCACGGTCAGATTGTCGATCAGAAAACCGATCTCGAAGCGCAGGCCGTCACTGACCATCCAGGTATAGACCGGCTGGTTGTAGACCGCGTGGCCATCGATGGCGTAGAGCTTCAACAGGTACAGCGAAAGCGCGCAGGCGATGCCGACGCCGATGATCGTGACCCAATGCGCCCAGGCGCGGCTGACCTTGCGGCACGCCAGACCGGCCAGCGCGGAACCGAGCAACGGGCTCAGAACAATCGTCAGAAGAATCGCTTCCATAGTCGCCACTCAGCCCTTCAGCAGGTCCAGATCGTCGACATCGATGGTCTGGCGGTTGCGGAACAGCACAACCAGGATCGCCAGCCCGATGGCCGCCTCGGCGGCGGCGACGGTCAACACGAAAAACACGAACACCTGCCCGGTGGTATCATCGAGAAAATGCGAGAAGGCGATGAAGTTGATGTTCACCGCGAGCAGCATCAGCTCGATGCACATCAGCAGGATCAGCACATTGCGCCGGTTCAGGAAGATCCCGGCGACGCTGATGCAAAACAGGATCGCGCCGAGGATCAGGTAATCGGACAGGGCAATCATTTCGGCTCCATTTTCGCTTCGGCCGGCATCTTGACGATGCGCAGGCGTTCGTCGCGCTTGACCCGCACCTGCTTCGACGGGTTCTGATAGCGCGAATCGGGCCGACGCCGCAGCGTCAGGCCGATCGCCGCGACGATCGCGACGAGCAGAATCACCGCCGCGATCTCGAACGGGTACATATAAGTGGTATAGAGCATCTCGCCAAGCTCACGCGTGTTGCTGTAACCCGGGGCGTGCGGCGCCGGCGCGGCGTAAAGCGCCAGGCCGAAATGGCTCGGGCCGACCACCATCACCATCTCGACGACCATCGTCAAGGCAATCAGCAAGCCCACCGGCAGGTATTTGATGAAGCAGCCCGGCTTCAACTCGGCGACGTTGATATCGAGCATCATCACGACGAACAGAAACAACACCATCACCGCGCCGACATAGACCAGCACCAGCGCGATGGCGAGAAATTCGGCTTCCATCAGCATCCACAGCCCGGCCGCGTTGAAGAACGCCAGCACCAGGAACAACACCGAATGCACCGGGTTGCGCCGCGTGATCAGCATCAGGCCGGCGAAGATCACCATCGCGGCGAAGAAATAAAACAGAAACTTCTCGAAGGTCATGTCGGCATCCGTCTCAGCGGTAGGCGGCCTGCGCGGCGCGGTCGGCCGCGAGCTGCCGCTCGTAGCGGTCGCCGAGCGCGAGCAGCTTGTTCTTGGTCATCACCGCATCCTCGCGATTCTCGAAGTGGTATTCGTAGATCCGGCTTTCGACGATCGCATCGACCGGGCAGGATTCCTCGCAGAAGCCGCAGAAGATGCACTTGAACAGATCGATATCGTAGCGCGTGGTGCGACGCTGGCCGTCCTCGCGCGGGGCCGCCTCGATGGTGATCGCGAGCGCCGGGCAGGTGGCCTCGCACAGCTTGCAGGCGATGCACCGCTCCTCGCCGTTGGGGTAACGACGTTGCGCATGCAGACCCCGAAAACGCGGCGACTGCGGCGCGCGTTCCTCCGGGTATTCCAGCGTGAACTTGCTGCGGAACAGGTAGCGCCCGGTGACGCCCATGCCGCGGAACAGCTCGAGCAGAAACAGGCTGCGCACATAGTTGACGAGGGTATTCATCCACGGTCTCCGTCAGTCGAACCAGATGGGGAACTTGTAGACCACCGCCACCGCCACCACCAGAATCCAGACGATGGTGATCGGGATGAACACCTTCCAGCCGAGCCGCATGATCTGGTCATAGCGGTAGCGGGGGAAGGTGGCGCGGAACCACAGGAACAAAAAACCGAAGATCAGGATCTTCAGGAAGAACCAGACGATGCCCGGCACCCAGTCGAACCAGCTCTCCATGAAGGTGCCCTGGAACGGCGACAGCCAACCTCCGAGAAACATCAGCGCGGTGAGCGCCGAGACCAGGATCATGTTGGCGTATTCGGCAAGAAAGAACACCGCGAAGGTCATGCCGGAGTATTCGACATGGAAGCCGGCGACGATCTCGGATTCGCCCTCGGCCACATCGAAGGGCGCGCGGTTGGTCTCGGCGACGCCGGAGACGAAGTAGATCACGAACAGCGGCAGCAACGGAAGCCAGAACCAATGCAGGATACCGCCCTCCTGGGCATGCACGATCTGGCTCAGATTCAGACTGCCGGCGGCGACCAGCACGCCGACCAGCGCGAAGCCCATCGCGATCTCGTACGAGACGATCTGCGCCGCCGAGCGGATCGCGCCGAGAAAGGCGTACTTCGAGTTCGAGGTCCAACCGGCGATGATCACGCCATAGACCGCGACCGAGGTCAGCGCCAGGATATAGAGCAGGCCGGCGTCGATATCGGTCAACACCAGACCGTCGTCGAACGGCAACACCGCCCAGGCCGCTAGCGCCGGTCCCAAGGCCAGCATCGGCGCGAGCACGAACAGGAACTTGTTCGCCCCGGTCGGGATCACGATCTCCTTGAACATCAGTTTGACCGCGTCGGCGATCGGTTGCAGCCAGCCTTTCGGCCCGACCCGGTTCGGCCCCAGACGCACCTGCATATAGCCGATGATCTTGCGCTCGGCATAGGTGAAGTAGGCCACGGCGAGCATCAGCGGAAGCACGATGACGACGATCCGCACCAGGATCCACAGCACCGGGAACTCGCTCGGAAAGGAGGCCAGGAAATTGCTTATCGCGTCCATCGGCTATGCCTTCTCCAACTTGATGTCGCCCATGCACGGGCCCAGCGTCTCGGCCCCGTCGACCGCGGCCGGGCACCATACGGTGTCGTCCGGCACCCGCGTCGAGATGCGCAGCGGCATCTCGGCGACCGCGTCGCCCTGGGTGACGCGCATCGGCTCGCCCTCCTCGGCGCGCAGGCGGCGCGCCAGACGCGGATTGACGCAGGCGAAGGCCTGGGCCGGCTCCGGCGTCCGTTGCAGCGCATCGGCGCGCCGGCACAGGGCATCGGCGCGGTACAACGGCACGTCACCGAGCCGTTGCAGGCCACGCGGGTTCCAGCTCGCGCCATCGTCGACCGCGCCGGGGGCGTTGTCCACCCCGTTGGCGTCGAGCGCCGCGCGCGCCGCCCGGGCGACCGCCTCGGGGCTTTCGTAGTCGAAGCCGTCGAGTTCGAGCAGGGTGCCGAGCACGCGCAGGATCTTCCATCCCGGACGCGCCTCGCCGGGCGCTTGCGCGCAACCACGGAAGCCTTGCACGCGCCCCTCTCCGTTGACGAAATGGCCGGCGGTTTCGCTGAACGCGGCCATCGGCAGGATCAGGTCGGCAACGGCCTTCAGGGATTCGCTGGCGTAGGCGCTCAGCGCGACGACGAAATCGCTCTGTTCGAGGCTGCGCATCGCCCGGCTTGGATCGTGCAGATCGGCGGCCGGTTCGATGTCGAGCAACAAACGCGCCGGAGCCGCTTGCGCCAACTGGGCGCCGGCGTCGAGCCCGCCGTCGCCGGGCACGCAACCGAGCAAGGCCGCGCCGACACTGTTCGCGGCCGCCGGCAGGAAGCCGAGGGTGGCGCCGGTGGCCCCGGCGATGGCGCCGGCCAGACCTTGCAGCAACGAAAAATCCGGGTGACTCTCGGCCAGCGCGCCGAGCGTGATCCAGGCGCGTCCGGCCTCTTTCAGGCGCGCCGCGATGGCGCGCGCCGCGTCGCCCGGAGCCGCATTGCCGATGCGCTTGCCAAGCGCTCCGTCCGCCTCGACGCCGGCGGCGCGGGCGATGCCGGCGAGGGCGTCGACCAACCCCGCCGGCGCGGTGACGACGGACTCCGCCAGCGGGTAGTTGAATTCATAGTCGGCTGGATTCAGCGTCATCACGCCGGCCCCGCCGCGCACCGCCTTGCGTAGCCGGTGGTTGATGATCGGCAGCTCCTTGCGCAGGTTGCTCCCGACCAGCAGGGCGGCATCCAGCGCCTCGATATCGGCGATCGCGAGGCCATAGCCGGGGGCCTTCGGCGCGGCGCGAAAATCACCCTGACCCAAGCGGTAGTCCAGGCTTGGCGCGTTCAGGCCAGCCATCAGTTCGCGTAACAGGTAGAGTTCTTCCAGCGTCGCCCGTGGCGAGGCCAGCGCCATGGTGTTGGCGCCAGCGGCCTTCAGTTTCTCGGCGGCCAGGGTCAGCGCGTCGCTCCACTCGATTGGCCGCCAGCCGCCGCTGCCGCGCAACAACGGCTGGGTGGCGCGATCGGTGGCGCTCAACCCTTGATAGGAAAAGCGATCACGATCGGAGATCCAGGTCTCGTTGATGGCTTCATTCTCGGCCGGCACCACCCGAATGACCTCGCCCCGGCGCAGATGCAACTGGATATTCGAGCCCACCGAATCATGCGGCGCAATGCCATCGGCACGGGTCAATTCCCAGGCCCGCGCGCGGTAGCGGGAAGGCTTGGCGGTAAGCGCGCCGACCGGACACAGATCAATGATGTTGCCCGACATCTCGAAGGTGACGGTCGTGCCGACATAGGTGCCGATGCGGGTATGCTCACCCCGGCCGGTGGCGCCAAGCTCCCGGACCCCCGCAATCTCGGCGCCAAAACGCACGCAACGGGTGCAGTGGATGCAGCGCGTCATCTCGGTTTCAATCAGCGGACCGATGTCCTCTTTGGGAACCGCGCGCTTGACCTCGACATAACGCGAATCGGCGCTGCCATGGCCCACTGAGACATCCTGCAACTCGCACTCCCCGCCCTGGTCGCAGATCGGGCAGTCCAGCGGGTGATTGATGAGCAGAAACTCCATCGTGCCCTGCTGCGCCTGGATCGCCAGCGGCGAACGGGTATGGACGACCATGCCGTCCATCACCGGGGTCGCGCAGGCCGGCAGGGGCTTCGGCGCTTTCTCGACCTCCACCAGGCACATCCGGCAGTTGGCCGCGACCGACAGCTTCTTGTGATAGCAGAAGCGCGGCACCTCGATGCCGGCGGCATCGGTGACCTCGATCAGCATCTGCCCGGCGGTCGCCTCGAGCTTGCGCCCGTCGACCTCGATTGTGACCTTTTTGTCCGACATGCTCTTGTTTCTCTCCGTCGGCCCGTTCAGCCGCCCGCTCCGACCAGGCATTTCTTGTGGTCGATGTGATACTGGAACTCGTCGCGGTAATGCTTCAGCATCCCCTGTACCGGCATCGCCGCGGCGTCGCCGAGCGCGCAGATGGTGCGCCCGGCGATGCGCCCGGCGACATCCTCGAGCAGATCCAGATCTTCCTGGCGGCCCTGCCCGGTCTCGATGCGATGCACCACGCGGTACAGCCAGCCGGTGCCCTCGCGGCACGGCGTGCACTGGCCGCAGGACTCTTCGTGATAGAAATAGGACATGCGATCCAGGATGCGAACCATGCAGTTGCTGTCGTCGATGACGATCACCGCGCCGGAGCCGAGCATCGAACCGGCGTTCTGGATGGCGTCGTAATCCATCGTCAAATCCATCATCTGCTCGCCGGGAATCACCGGGGACGACGAGCCGCCCGGGATCACCGCCTTCAGCCGGCGCCCCTCGGTAACCCCCCCTGCCATCTCGAGCAGCTCGGAGAACGGCGTACCCAGGGGCACCTCGAAATTCCCGGGCTTGTTGACGTTACCGGAAACCGAGAACAGTTTGCTGCCGCCACTGTTCTCGACGCCGAGTTCGCGAAACCAGTCCGGCCCCTGGCGCAGGATGTCCGGGATCGAGGCGAGGCTCTCGGTGTTGTTGATGATGGTCGGTCGCCCGAACAGGCCGAACTGAGCCGGAAACGGCGGCTTGAAACGCGGCTGCCCCTTCTTGCCTTCGATGGACTCGAGCAATGCGGTTTCCTCGCCGCAGATATAGGCGCCGGCGCCAAGGTGGCTGTGGATATCGTAGTCGAAACCGCTTTCGAGGATGTTGCTGCCAAGATAACCCGCCTTGCGGGCTTCCTCCAGGGCCGCCTCGAAGCGTTCGTACGGCTCCCAGAACTCGCCACGGATGTAGTTGTAGCCAGCGGTGGCGTTAATCACATAGCCGGCGATGATCATCCCCTCGATCAGCGCGTGCGGGTTGTAGCGCAGGATGTCGCGATCCTTGAAGGTGCCCGGCTCGCCCTCGTCGGAGTTGCATACGATGTATTTGTCCCCCGGCATGTCGCGGCGGATGAAGCTCCACTTCAGGCCGGTCGGGAAACCCGCCCCGCCGCGTCCGCGCAGGCCGGACTGCTTGACCATCTCGACCACCTCGTCCGGCGACCAGTCGCCGGCGAGCAGCTTCTTCAGCGCCTCGTAACCGCCCTCGGATTCATAGACCTCGAGGGTCCACGAACGATCGCGATGCAGGGTGCGGAAACAGACCTCGTTTGCCATGCTTACTCCAGTCCGTCGAGGATCGAATCGACCAGCTCGGGGGTCAGGTTCTCGTAGTATTTCTTGTCGATCTGCAACATCGGAGCGCCTCCGCAGGCGCCGAGACACTCGACCTCCTTCAGCGTGAAGCGCCCGTCGGCGGTGGTCTCGCCAAAACCGATGCCGAGTTTCCCGCGCAGGTGATCGACGATGCGGTCACAGCCGTTGAGCATGCATGAGACATTGGTGCAGACGCAGATCTTGTGCCGCCCGACCGGCTTGAGCTCATACATCGAGTAGAAGGTGGCGACCTCGTAGACCGCGATCGGCGGCATATCCAGATAGGCGGCGACCTGATCCATCAGGGCATTGTTCAGGTAACCGCCGTTGGCGTCCTGCACGATACGCAACGCGGCCATGCAGGCGCCCTGCTTCCAGTCGGCTGGATATTTTGCGATCCAGCGGTCAATCTCGGCGCGGATCTTCGCGTCGAACAGCTCGCTCTTGTCTTTTGCCGCATTCATCTTGGATTCACCGGTCGATCTCGCCGAATACCACGTCCATCGTGCCGATCACCGCCACGACGTCCGCCAGCATGTAGCCCTTGGTCATCTCGTTCATCGCCGACAGGTGGGCGAAGCCCGGCGCGCGGATCTTCAGACGAAACGGCTTGTTCGAACCGTCCGAAACCAGATAGCAACCAAACTCCCCCTTCGGCGCCTCGACCGCCGCGTACGCCTCGCCGGGCGGCGGACAGTAGCCCTCGGTGAACAGCTTGAAGTGGTGGATCAGCGATTCCATGTCGCCC
>JALVEB010000031.1 GCA_027008705.1 Sedimenticola sp.
GTGTGTCTGTGCCGTATTCTTCCGCCAAGGTCTATGACGCCGCTTTGGCCAAGTAGAGAACACTGGCCCTATCGGAAGCATAAGCACGCAGACTATGACACATAATTTTTTAATTCTTTTGAGGGAATTTGAATTCTTTTCCCTGAATGAAAATTTTTTTGTGTTGACGAAGTGTAAAGCAAACAGAAGCTAACTACTATGACATATTTTGATACTTCACCGGTATCCAATCTGTCAACAATTATGATGTATTTTTACTCTTAGATACAGACGTAAACCGTTGATTTTTAAGTCTGTTTGATTGCCCTATCCCGACGTTTGTCAAGATAGTTATTGCATATTCCACTCCGCAGCCGCCCTGTTTCAGAAAACTCCAGCGGCTGCGGTTTATCCAGATCCAGGCACACCATCCCGGCCTTGCCCCGGCTGCGTATAGCGCGATTCCAGCGAGCCTGATTTCGTGTCATTACCGTTTCGTCCACCGCTTTCCTTTTCACCAGCAAGGCCTCACCCTCTCTCCGGTGAGGTGAATCCGATGTGGCGTCATGAATCCCGCATCGGCGGGGCAACTGGGTCCGCCGCCCCCCCTCGGCTGCGCGCAGCACCCGGCGTGAACCTCTCGACTCACTGGGTTCCCATTGTTTCTACCGAGAAGTCTCCTTGTCCGCGACAGCGCATGAACAACCAGAATGCCCCCGCTTGAATGCTCTCAAGCCAGACAAAGCAGGAGCACATCATCTAACCCGGAAAATTCACGAATCACACGCGTTCTCGCTTGTTTCTTGTCTCCACTGCGCGATCATCACATGAATTCATGAAGTTTCCGGGTTGAGACCAAGCTCTTTGAGCTTGCGCGTCAGGGTGTTGCGGCCCCACCCCAGCAGCTTGGCCGCTTCCTGCTTGCGCCCGCCGGTGAATGCCAGCGCGGCATCGATCGCGACGCGTTCGAAAGCGGGCTGGGCCTCGCTCAGGATGGCTTCCCGCCCATCGGCCATCCGGCACTCCAGCCAGTGGCGCAGGGCTTCGGTCCAGTTGCCATCGGTGGCAAGCTGATCCGGCTTGCCGATACGCAATTCGGGCGGCAGGTCATCGACATGGATCTCTCGGCCGGAGGCCATCACCGCGAGCCAGCGCGCGGTATTCTGCAACTGACGCACGTTGCCGGGCCACGGCAGGCGCATCAGGTATTCGCGCGCTTCGTCGGTGAGGAATTGTTTCTCGACCTTCAGTTCCTCGGCGGCCTGGGCGAGGAAATGGGCCATCAGCAACGGGATGTCGCTCTTGCGCTCGCGCAATGCCGGCAGGTGGATGCGGATTACGTTGAGGCGATGGAACAGATCCTCGCGAAAACGACCGGCGTCGACCAGTTCTTCCAGGTTCTGGTGGGTGGCGGCGATGATGCGCACGTCGACCCGGATCGATTTCCGCGCCCCGACCGGGTAGAACTCGCCCTCGGCGAGCACGCGCAGGAAGCGGGTCTGAAGCTCCAGAGGCATGTCGCCGATCTCGTCGAGAAACAGGGTGCCGCCATCGGCTTGCTCGAAACGTCCATGGCGACGCGCGGTGGCGCCGGTAAAGGCGCCTTTTTCATGCCCGAAAAGCTCCGATTCGAGCAGTTCACCCGGGATCGCGGCGGTGTTCAGCGCGATGAACGGGCCATTCGCACGGGGGCTGTGGCGGTGCAGCGCGTGCGCCACCAGTTCTTTTCCGGTACCCGATTCGCCATTGATCAGAACGGTGATGTTGGATCGCGAGAGGCGCCCGATGGCGCGGAACACCTCTTGCATCGCCGGGGCCTCGCCGATCAGGTTGCTGTCACCCAGCGACGAGGTTTGCGCGCGCGCGGCACTCTCGGCGTGGCTGCGGCAGGCTTTCTTGACCTGCTCGACGACTTCTTTCACGTCGAAGGGCTTGGCGAGGTATTCGAAGGCGCCACCATGGAAGGCGTTGACCGCGCTGTCGAGGTCGGAATGCGCGGTCATGATGATGACCGGCAGATCCGGGTAGGTCTCGTTGATGCGCGACAGCAGGGTCAGTCCGTCCATGCCCGGCATGCGGATGTCCGAAAGCACCGCGTCGGGCTCTTCGTCCCGGCCGAGCGCGGCGAGCACCTCGTCGGCGTTGGCGAAGGCGCGCACGCTCAGGTCGGCCTTCTCCAACGCTTTTTCGAGTACCCAGCGGATCGAGCGGTCATCGTCGATGACCCATACCGTATTGTTCATGAGAGTTGTACATCCAACGGAAGATAGATACTGAAGACGGTGTTGCCCGGCTCGCTGTCGCATTCAATCAGGCCGCCGTGCTGGTTGATCAGCGATTGGGCGATGGTAAGTCCCAGGCCCATGCCGTCCTCGCTGTTCGAGACCATTGGATAGAACAGCTTGTCACGCAGGCTTTCGTCGATGCCGGGACCGTTGTCGATGATCTTGATCACCGCCACCAGGGGATGGAGTTCACCGCCGATCGTGAACTGGCGCAGTACGCGCGTGCGCAAGCGGATCTCGCCATCGGCGCCCACCGCGCGCGCGGCGTTGCGCGCCACGTTCAACAGCGCCTGCACGAGCTGGTCCAGGTCGCCGGTCAGCGCGGGGATGCTCGGGTCGTAGTCCCGTTCCACCCGCAGTGCGCCTTCCGGGGTTTCCGCCAACAGCAGCGATCGCACCCGCTCCAATACCTCGTGGATGTTGACCGGCTCGTGGCGGGGCAGGCGGCGCGGGCCGAGCATGCTGTCGACCAGGTTTTTCAGCCGGTCGGCCTCGGCGATGATGATACCGGTGTATTCGAGCAGCTCGCGGCTGTCGAGTTCCGCCTCGAGCAGCTGCGCCGCGCCGCGCAGTCCGCCGAGCGGATTCTTGATCTCGTGCGCAAGGCGCCGGAACAGGTCTTGCGCCGCTTCTTGTTGCAGGATCAGGTTCTGCTCGCGGCTGATGCGCAGACGTCGGTCGATGCAGTCCATCTCGAGCAGCAACAAGGTATCGCCGTCTTGCGAAGGCATCGGCTTGACGGTGCAGTCTACGGTGATGGTGCTGTCATCGGCGCGTTTCAGCGTCAAGGCCCGCTGATTCAGCGCATCGCCGCTGCGCAACGACTGGCGCAGGATGCGCATGATCGCGCCCTTCGGATCACGCAGCAGGTAGGCCGCCGGCGTACCCTTGATCGCGCGCGCGCTGACCTCGAGCATCATCTCGGCGGCCGGATTCATGAACAGCAGCCGGGTATCGGAATCGAACAGCAGTACCGCGGTGCTCAGGTTCTCGAGCGCTTCGCTCGCATGGCGACAGGATTCGGGCAAGGGTGTTTGCATATCGTTGCCGAGTAGCAATAATCGCGCCAATCCGCCATGCGACGCCCCGGATCAGGCCTCCCAAGTCCGCATTGCAAACCCGCCAGTGGAGCGTTTCATAACGAGCCAAGCCATTGAAAAACAAGGCGCCCGGCAGCTACCGGGCGAGAGAACGCAGATAGGAACTCCTGCGCCGCGGCAACCAGGAATCGGCGGATGGCGGCGACGGTTCGAACGCCCGCCGCGTCATATGCACTACTTTGGTGCAGGACGGGGCGGGTTGGCACGCCGATTCGGCATCAGGATGGATTCCCGGCGCAGATGGAAGCTCACCGGCCCGCCGTGGATCAGGACCTTACCGGTCTGGCTTTCGATCCGCGCCTCCAAGGTATGGCTGCCGCGATCGACATTCTTCAACACCAGCGATGGCGCATCAATGGCCAGCGGCAGGCGCCGGCCATCGAGAAGCAAGCGGATCACGTCGCCTTTTTGCAGCGGCGGATCGATCCGCAGCGTCACCGGCACGCTGCCATCGTTGGCGCGCAGCGTGGCTTCGTTCTTCGGCGATACGATCTCGAGCGTCTTATAGGCATGCGCCTTTTTCGGTGTGAGCTTGGCGGCCTTCTTCTTGCGCGAACCGAGCAACGACTTCGGCAATGGAGGAGGGGAATAGGTGGTGGGTTCCGGAAGATCGACCTCTTTCGCGCCCGGCTCGGGCTGATCGCTGTAGTAGACCGAGCCATCGGGCGCGATCCGCTTGTAGATCGCCCCCGCGACCCAGGTCGGGAGAGAGAGAGCCAGGAAGAACGACAGAAGGGAACGGGCGATCATGGGGACCTCCGACACGCGCGGAACAGGATAGCTGAAGGAAGCCCTGATGGATTCTGACACGAGCGGACGATGGTGAAAATCGTTCCCTTCAAGCTGAAAACCGCGGGTAATTGTCAGAGACTACGGCGGTTGGCAAGCGGAGATGAACGATAGTACAACGCAAGAGTCCGTATCACGAATCGATCAGCACTCCCCTAAAGCCTAACCCCGAGCATCGCCGCTGCCAAGGACCGAATCGACGATTTTCTCGCCAAGCGGGTTGCGGAACGCAAAAAAGCCGGCCACGGCAACCCGTGACCGGCCTTCCACGCGCCGCGCCATCCCTCGATGGAGCGGTCGAACCGGCGCTTTACAGCGAGTAGTACATGTCGAACTCGACCGGATGGGTGGTCATGCGCAGGCGCGTGACCTCTTCCATCTTCAGCTCGATGAAGCCGTCGATCAGATCGTTCGTGAACACGCCGCCGGCGGTCAGGAAGTCGCGATCCTTGTCCAGCTCTTCCAGGGCCTGGTCGAAGCTGTGGCAGACGGTCGGGATCTTGGCGGCTTCCTCGGCCGGCAGGTCGTAGAGATCCTTGTCGGCGGCGTCGCCCGGATGGATCTTGTTCTGGATGCCGTCGAGACCGGCCATCAACATCGCCGAGAAGGCCAGGTAGGGGTTGGCGGTCGGATCCGGGAAGCGCACCTCGATGCGGCGGGCCTTCGGGCTGGAAACCCAGGGAATCCGGATCGAGGCCGAACGGTTGCGCGCCGAGTAGGCCAGCATGACCGGTGCCTCGAAGCCCGGAACCAAACGTTTGTAGGAGTTGGTCGAGGCGTTCGTGAAGGCGTTCAACGCGCGCGCGTGCTTGATGATGCCGCCGATGTAGTACAGCGCGGTCTCGGACAAGCCGCCATACTGGTCACCGGCGAAGATGTTCTCGCCTTCCTTCGACAGTGACTGGTGCACATGCATGCCCGAACCGTTGTCGCCGACCAGCGGCTTCGGCATGAAGGTGACCGTCTTGCCATAGGCATGGCCGACGTTCTGGATCACATACTTCATGATCTGGTTCCAGTCCGCGCGCTGGACCAGGGTACTGAATTTGGTGCCGATCTCGCACTGACCCATGGTCGCGACCTCGTGGTGATGCACCTCGACCGGCACGCCCATCTGCTCCAGCGCGACACACATCGCCGAACGCAGATCATGCAACGAGTCGACCGGCGGGACCGGGAAGTAGCCGCCCTTGACGCCGGGACGGTGGCCGATGTTGCCGTCTTCATAGACCTTCTCGGAGTTCCACTCGGCCTCTTCGGAATCCACCTTATAGAAGGCGCCGGCCATGGTCGCGCCCCAACGCACATCGTCGAGGACGAAGAATTCCGGCTCCGGGCCGAAGAACGCGGCATCGGCGATGCCGGTGGACTTCAAATGCGCCTCGGCGCGCTTCGCGACCGAGCGCGGATCGCGCTCGTAGCCTTCCATGGTGGCCGGCTCGAGGATGTCGCAGCGCAGGTTCAGGGTCGGCTCCTCGGAGAAGATGTCCATCACTGCGGTATCCGCCTCCGGCATCAGGATCATGTCGGACTCGTTGATGCCCTTCCAGCCGGCAATCGATGAACCGTCGAACATCTTGCCCTCGGTGAAGATGTCCTCGTCAATGACACTGGCGGGCACGGACACGTGCTGCTCCTTGCCATGGGTATCGGTAAAACGGAAATCGACGAATTTCACTTCGTTGTCTTTGATCATCTTCAAGACGTCGGTCATATTTCTCTCTCCAGACGTAAACAGCAAAACCAAGGCTTGGACAGCAGCGCCATCCCTCCTCCTCCAAACTCGCGCGCCCGCCCGGAACCATGCGGAAGCCGGGGCCGGCGGTACAAACCACGAAAATTTTGAGCATGAACCATGCCACCTTGCCCAAGCCGTGGTCAAGCGGAAGAAAATTAGGCCAGTATTGAATTTTCTTGGGTTTCGCGCGATCCGGAGCTCCACAACCCACCGGGCAAGGCAGGGGGCGCACAATAACAGTGCGCAATTCGCACCAATATAGTGCACACCAACCTCACCCACCGCCCATCAAGTCGGAAAATTCCTACGAGCAATGATCGGATCATCCGACACCCATGCGCGAATGATCCGATCCCGCTTCGCGCCCAGCGAAGCTAGGCTGTTGCGACAACCACAATCGCCGGACACAGATCGAGGAGGAACCCATGAAGCCGACTCCATTTCGCCGCTACCAACATCACCCGATGCCGGGGTTTACGCTGGTCGAACTGATCACCGCGCTGGCCATGGCCATCCTCGTGCTGTCGATCAGCATTCCGGCGCTCAGCTCGATGCTCGATCGCAATCGCATGAGCGCCACGACCAATCTGATCGTAACCCAGCTCGCGCTGGCCCGTTCCGAAGCCATCAAACATCGCCAGGAGATCCTGCTTTGTCCTTCCGATGATGGCGCCGGATGCAGTGGCGGTTATCACTGGAACCATGGCTTCATCCTCTTCCCGGACCGGAACCATAATCGAAGAAGAGACGAAGATGAAAATATTCTGAACCGCTTCGATTCCCTGACGCCGGAGGTCCAGGTAACGACGACCATCGGCCGCCCGCGGATCCTCTTCCATCCCGATGGCAGCGCGAGAGGCTATAACGCCACGCTGACCCTGTGCGACCATCGCGGACAGGGCGCGCCACGCACCATCATCCTGTCGAACAGCGGGCGGGTCCGGGTCTCGGAATACGACGCCGACGGCCATCCACCCAGCTGCCCGACCGGCTGATCCTCAACCGTAGTAGACGCGAACGAGGCCGAAGGGCTCACCGGCGGCCTCTTCGAGCCGGCGACGGAATTCGGCGGCGGCCTCCTCGCCGGGAAAGCAGTGCAACGGCAGGAAGACATCGACGTCGATACGCCCGGAAAGGTAATGCAGCACGATGCGACGGATGTCGTTGGCGCAAGGGATTTCGCGCCAGCGTTCATGAAGGCGTTCGAGAGCCTGTTCACGCAGCGGCAGGCCACGGCACGGCGGGGCTTTTTCGTCGTCCTCTGGGTCGATGTGAACCGTCACATCAGTGACCTCGTCGACCTCTTCGAGCAGGCGTTCGGCCACCGCGTCGCCGATGCGATGCCCCTCGGAGACGCTGAGCCATGGCGGCACCAGCACATGGACGTCGACGTAAGCCTTGCCGGCCGCGCGGCGGGTGCGCAACATATGGATGGATTCGACGCCGGGCACCGCCAGGATGACGCGGCGGATCTCGTCGATCTTGTCTTCGTCGAGACCCTGATCGGCAAGCTCCTGCATCGAGTTCCAGCCGAGGTCCCAGGCGATGTAGAGGATCATCAGCGCGACCAGGATCGCGGCGATGGCATCGGCGAAGGGGTAGCCGAGCAGGGTGCCGGCGATGCCGATGACGACGATCACCGACGAGATGGCATCGCTGCGATGGTGCCAGGCGTTGGCGCGCAGCAGATCGGATTCGACCTGGTCGGCGGCCCAGCGAGTGTACCAGAACAGGCCCTCGTTGATCAGGATCGAGGCCACCGCGACCCAGATGGTCCAAGGCTGCGGATGCCACGGCGGCTCGTCGCCGAAGACCCGCTCGAGGGCGTCCCAGGCAATGCCGAGACCGGTCAACACCAACACCAGCGAAAGCACGAAGGTGGCGATGGTCTCGAAGCGCTGATGGCCATAGGGATGATCTTCATCCGGGGCGTGTTGGGCATGGTGGGAGGCGAACAGCACCATGGCATCGGAAAGCAGGTCTGAAAACGAGTGGATGCCATCGGCGACCAGCGACTGCGAACGTCCGAGGTAGCCGATCGCGACCTTGGCCACCGCCATCAACAGGTTCAGCGCGGCGCCGACCAGGGTCACCCGGCGGCTCATCGCGGCCTTCGCGCCGTGGCGTTCGCTATCGCTCATGCGGAAACCCCGACGCGCACGACGACGAGGTACTCATCGCCCTGTTCGCGGGTTTCGACGACCTCGTGGCCGTTGATCCGGCACCACGCCGGGATGTCGTTGAGCGCGCCGGGATCGGTACAGATCGCGGTCACTGTGTCGCCGGGTTGGAGCCCGGCGATGGCATCCTGGACGCGGATCACCGGCATCGGGCAAAGCAGGCGGCGGGCGTCGAGCTCGATGGCTTTCACAGATGCCACTCCGCCAGAATCTCGTGCGCGCCCAGCGGCCGCACGCGCAAGCTCACCGGCTCGGCGCCGTGGTCACTGAACTCCAGCGTTACCTCGTCGGCGTCGCGCCCCTGGCTGTAGCGCGCGACGATGCGCGCGGCCAGCTCGATGTCATCCGCGTTCACCACGCCATCGATCAATGCCAGCGGCCCGCCGTGACTGGTGGTCTTGAGGCTGATGAATTGTTTGCGGTAGCCATTCAGGAAGCGTCCCTCGCCCTCCTCGCGCGAGACAATCAGCTTGAAATGCGGACGCGGGCGCAGGTGGCGACCGACCTTCAGCAGCATGATGTCGTCCAGCTCGTAGCGCTTCTCTCCACGGCTGTTCCAGAGGTCTTGCAGCTTCAGCGAGTATTCCTTGTCGGTCAGGAAACAACAGCCGCCGGCCGGCTGGGCGTAGTCCTCGATGCCGAGCCGCCGGGCCAGCGCCATCTGCGGCTTGCGCGTGCGACCGCTGAAATCGAACAGCTGTTCGCGATCCACCCAACCCTCGCGCTCCGGCAGCGTCGGCGGCAGATTCTTCGCGCACAGCGGACGCAGCAGGCGATCATCGGCGCCGGACTCGCGCGAGACCACCGGCATCGTATCCTTGCGCTGCGACATCGGACGCTGGCCGACCACCTCGCCGGTGATGATGAAATCGAAGCCGTGCTCATCCGCCCATTCACGCGCCTTGGCAACCATGAAGATCTTGCAGTCCAGGCAGGGGTTCAGGTTCGCTCCGTAGCCGTGGCGGGGGTTGTAGACGATATCCTTGTACTCCTCGACGATATCGAGGATATGCAGCTTGATGCCGAGCTGCTCGGCCGACCACAGCGCATTGTTGCGCTTCTGCTTGTTCTTGTCCTTCTTGCGAATCGCGTGCGTGTGGCCCTCGACACAGAAGCCGGTATAGAAGTTGATGCCCTCGACATGGATGCCCTGATCCTTGATAACGCGGGCGGCGAGCAGGGAATCGAGCCCGCCGGAGATCAGGGCGACGGCCTTGCGCGGTTCGGTCATGAGCTTGCAGTCTCGACGGGAAAGGCGCAATTATACCCGATGACCGCAAACCCAGAACCCCGCAAAGACTATTCCGCGCTCGATCCGCATTGCGTGCTCGACGCGGTGGAATCGCTCGGCCTGCCGACGAGCGGCCATATCCTGGCGCTGAACAGCTACGAGAACCGGGTCTACCGCATCGGCCTCGAGGACCGCGCGCCGGTGATCGCCAAGTTCTACCGTCCACGGCGCTGGAGCGACGCCGCGATCCTCGAGGAACACACCTTCGCCCACGAGCTCGCCGAGGCCGAGATCCCGGTGGTCGCGCCGCTGCGCGACGCCGCCGGCAAGACCCTGTACTGGCATCAAGGCTACCGCTACGCGCTGTTTCCCCTGCAAGCCGGACGCTGGCCCGAGCTCGACGATCCAGACGACCTGTTGCGCATCGGTCGCTTCATCGGCCGCCTGCATCTGATCGGCGGCGGCGCGCGCTTTCGCCACCGCGCCTCGATCGATATCGAGCGCATGGGCGACGCCTCGGTGCGCTACCTGCTCGACCAGGGCTTTCTGCCGGAGGATCTGCGCCCGGCCTATGCATCGCTTGCCGCCGATCTGCTCGAACGGGTACGACAGCGCTTCGCCGACGCCGGCGAGACGCGCGTGATCCGTCTGCATGGCGACTGCCATCGCGGCAATATCCTGTGGCACGACGGCCGACCGCACTTCGTCGACCTCGACGACTGCCAAAACGGCCCGCCGGTCCAGGACCTCTGGATGATGCTCTCGGGCGAGCGTGACGAGAGGAACGCGCAGCTGATCGAGCTGATCGAGGGCTATCGGGAGTTCGCCGATTTCGATCCCCGCGAGCTGCATCTGATCGAGGCCTTGCGCGCGCTGCGCATGCTCCACTACGCCGCCTGGCTCGCGCGCCGCTGGGACGATCCGGCCTTCCCACAGGCCTTTCCCTGGTTCGCCACCCAGGCCTATTGGGAACGCCATGTGCTCGAATTACGCGAACAGCTCTACATGATCGACCAGCCTCCGCTGCGGATCACGCCGTAAGTGAATACTTACTATCGTTGTCCCGCAAACGTCCGGCTGCCGCTCCTCGCGCCCGAGGGCCTTATTGTGGAAACCCGCCATGGATCATGGTTCATTCCCGCGCGTGTCGCCTTCAGGAGAACATCTCCAACAGCATCTCCTGCGCGGCGCGGCGCGGCGCCTTGGCCGACGGCTTCAGACGCTTGTACTTCTTCGTCGGGCGCAATACCCAGGCCTGGCTGTTATCGCGCAGGTAGGTGGTAAAGGTCTCGCGAATGATGCGCCGCTTAAGCTGACGATCCTCGATCGGAAAACAGGCCTCGACGCGGCGGAAGAAGTTGCGCGGCATCCAGTCCGCGCTGGAGCAGAACAGCTCTTCGCTGCCGCCGTTCAGGAAATAGAACACCCGCGTGTGCTCGAGGAAACGCCCCATCACCGAGCGCACATGGATATTCTCGGAGACCCCCTTCACACCCGGTCGCAGGCAGCACACGCCACGCACGATCAGCTCGATCTTGACCCCGGCGCGCGAGGCCTTGTAGAGCTCGACGATGATGCCCGGCTCCACCAGCGAATTCATCTTCAGGCGGATCAACGCGCGCTTGCCTTCGCGGGCATGATCGGCCTCGCGACGGATCCGCGCGACCATGCCATCGTAGAGCGTGAACGGCGCCTGGAGCAGCTTCTTCAGGTTCACCGCCTTGCCCAGCCCCGTCAGTTGCATGAACAACCGGTGGACATCATCGCCGAGCACGCGATCGCCCGTCATCAAGCCGTAGTCCGTGTAGGCCTTGGCGGTGCCGGAGTGGTAATTGCCGGTACCCAGATGGACATAGCGCTTGACACGACGACGCTGACGCATCACCACCAGGGTCAGCTTGGCATGAGTCTTGTAGCCGACGACGCCATAGGCGACATAGGCACCGGCATCCTGCAAGCGGGTCGCGACCGCGATATTCGCGGCCTCATCGAAACGGGCGCGCAACTCGATCACCGCGGTGACCTCCTTTCCGGCCTTGGCGGCGGCGACCAAGGCATCGACGATCGGCGAATCCGGTCCGGTGCGATACAGCGTCATCTTGATCGCCACGGTGTCGGGATGGGTCGCGGCCTGCTTCAGGAACTGGATCACCGGCTCGAACGACTGGAACGGGTGATGCAACAGCACCTGCTTGTTCTGATCGATGTAATCGAAGATGCTCTTGTCCGGGTTGTAACCGGGCGGCAGCTTCTGCGTGAACGGCGCGAACTTCAGCTCATTGCGGTCGACCAGGCCGACCACCGCCATCAGCCGGTGCAGATTGACCGGGCCGTTGACCTGATAGAGATCGCGCTCCTCGAGCTTGAACTTCTCCATCAGCAGACGGTAAATCTCCGGCGGACAAACATCGGCCACCTCGAGACGCACCGAGTCACCGTAGTTACGGATCGGCAGCTCGCCCTGCAAGGCGCTGAGCAGATCGTCGACATCCTCCTCGACGAACAGATCGGAATTTCGGGTCACGCGAAACTGGTAGCAACCCAACACCTGCATGCCCGGGAACATATCGTCGACATGGGCATGAATCACCGACGACAGAAAAACGAAGGTATCCCGGCTCGGCGAGATCTCCTCCGGCATGCGGATGATGCGCGGCAACGCGCGCGGCGCCTGCACCACCGCCATATCGCTCTCGCGACCGAAGGCGTCGCGCCCCTCGAGCTTGATGATAAAATTCAAACTCTTGTTCTGGATGCGTGGAAAGGGATGCGCCGGGTCCAGCCCGAGCGGGGTCAGCACCGGCAGCAGCTCACGGCGAAAATAGCCCTTGACCCAGGCGGCCTGTTCCTCATTCCACTGACTGCGGCGCAGGAAATGGATCTCATCGGCCTGCAACGCCGGCACCAACACCTTGTTGAACAGCTCATACTGGTCATGCACCAGCGCATGCGCCTGCGCAGAGATCTGCTCCATCTGCTCGATCGGGGTCAGCCCCGCCGGGTCGCGGGTGGTAATGTTCAGCTTCAGCTGTTGTTGCACGCTGGCCACGCGCACCTCGAAGAACTCATCGAGATTGGCGCACGAGATGCACAGATAACGCAAGCGTTCGAGCAACGGCACGTCGGCATCCTGAGCCAGCTCGAGCACCCGCCGGTTGAACATCAACAGGCTCAACTCACGGTTGATGAAGTATTCCGGATCGTTGAGATCCGGCTCGCGTTCCAGCGGGGTCTTTTCGCTGCCTTTCGCCATGTCCGCCGCCCCCGCTCAGAGCCCGCTCGCGAGGTCGATCTCGCCGGTATCGCGAAACGGGATACGACCCGCGCGGGTGAACAACTGACCGCTGACGACATAGGCGAACGGCTTGCCCGTCCTGCCCCGCGCGGCCTTGAGCTGACGCAACAAACCGAACAGCGTGCTGCTGGCGGCAACCTCGACGGTTGCCTCGCTGAGCGGTGGCACCTCGAGCGGGTGATTACTGACGCCGGAGGCGAAGTCCCGACCGTTCAGACGCAGATCGAAACTCACCCCATCGGCATGCAAGGCTTGCCCGGAGCGATTCTGCACACGCAGCGTAACGCGGTAGCGTTGCTCCATCAGTGTCGACTTCAGTGGCTGGATGTCAGCGATGTGCACGCGCACACGGTCGACCCCGGGCCCGAGCGTCGCGCAAGCGCTCAGAAAGATCAACAGAAACAGACCGAATGGAAGGAAAAACAAACGCTTGGCGATCATGGCTCGTCTCGCTCCGGATGCGGAATCTGGCCATAGGATACCGTAGCGGCGCAGGTTTTTCCTTGAAATCGACGTAACTACTCAGCAAGTAGTTACAAAATGCTTTGGACCCATCGATTTCGTTGCCTTCCCCTGGGGCGCCAGCCCCTGAACCCGGGCAGGATCAGGAGTAGTTGATCTTGCGCGGCAGTTCCTTGGCCTGGGCGACCCATTTCTCGACCTCGGAGAGCGCCGGCGGGCGACGCACGAGTTTCTTCTCCTCATTGACCTCCAGCATCTTCTTGTGCAGATTGTCCGGGCGCCGCTGGGCCAGCTCCGGAACGGTATCGACACCGGCGAACTCGAGCAGGTCGGCATACTGGGTGCTGACCCCCTTGATCCGTGACAGATCGGCGCGATTGACCCAGTTCAGCACCAGTTTCTCGCTGATGCCGGTCTTCTCGGCGATCTCCTTGCGGCCTTTCTTTTCGCCGCCGAGCTCGAGCAGTTTCTCGACCGAGTCGACCCCCGCTGCGTTCAGTTTCGCCTGGTAGGCCTCGCCGATGCCTTCGATCACGGACAGCTTGGTCATGTGCTTCTCCCTCTGTTTGTTGAAATTGGATGCATCGCTGCCGAAAATACCACGTTTTTCCGGGAAGGTCGCGCTGTGCGACAGCGGGCTTGGGCCGGTCTACAGCAGCACTTTCTCGACGCCGCCGTCCGCGAGGCGATCGAGCACGGGCTTGCGCCATTCCGGCCCGTGACGCCGGCGCATCATCTCGACGACGATGTAGTCGCTCGCAAGCCCGGTCTCATCGGCGTAGCGCGCCAGTCCCTGCTGGCAGGCCGGGCAGCTGGTCAGGATCTTGACCTGGCCATCCCGCGCATGGGTTTCCCCGGTGAAGGCCTGGATGCCGTTGCGCAGTTCCTCGACCTTGCGGTAGCGAAGCTGGTTGGCGATGTCCGGACGCGCGGTGCCCAGGGTACCGGCCTCGCCGCAGCAGCGGTCGGACAGCGCGACCGGGCGGCCGGTGAGTTCGCGCGCCAGCTGTAGCGGCTCGTACTGCTTGATCGGGGTGTGGCAGGGATCGTGATAGAGGTAGTCGGTTTCGCCGCCTTCCATGCGCACGCCTTTCTCGAGCAGCCATTCATGGATGTCGAGCAGCCGGCAGCCGGGGAAGATCTGCTCGAAACGGTATTTCATCAGCTGGTCCATGCAGGTGCCGCAAGAAACGATCACGGTGCCGATGTCGAGGTAGTTCAGGGTATTGGCGATGCGATGGAACAGGACGCGGTTCTCGGTGGTGATGCGCTGGCCGGTTTCATGTTGGCCGGCGGCGGTCTGGGGGTAGCCGCAACACAGGTAGCCGGGCGGCAACACGATGCGCGCGCCGGTTTCCCACAACATCGCGATGGTGGCCAGGCCGATCTCGGAGAACAGCCGCTCGGAGCCGCAACCGGGAAAGTAGAAAACCGATTCGGCGTCATCGCCGAGGTCTGGATCGGCGATCACCGGCACCCGCTCCGGGTCTTCGAGGCCGAGCAGGTTGCGGTAGTCGCGCGTCGGCACCGGCACGCGCACCGGGCGCCGGGTCAGCTCGACCAGGGTTTCGACCACGCCGGGCGGCTCGGCGGTGGCCGCCGGCGGGGCCTCGGGGCGGCCATACAGACCGGTGCGCCGCAGCAGGGCGTGACCGAGGGCGATGCCTTTGAAGCCCCAATCGAGCATCACCCGGCGCAGCAGGCGGATGACGCCGGGCCGGGTGGCGTTGAGGAAGGCCATGGCCGCCCAGGTGCCGGGGCTGAAGCGCTTCTCGCCGCGTTCGGTGAGGATCTTGCGCATGCGCACGGTGACGTCGCCGTAGTCGATGTCGACCGGGCAGGGGGCCAGGCATTTGTGGCACACCGTGCAATGATCGGCGATGTCGTTCATCTCGTCGAAATGGGCGTGGGAGAGGCCGCGCCGGGTCTGCTCCTCGTACAGGAAGGCTTCGATCAGCAGGCCGCTGCCGAGGATCTTGTTGCGCGGAGAATACAGCAGGTTGGCGCGCGGTACATGGGTCATGCACACCGGTTTGCACTTGCCGCAGCGCAGGCAATGGCGGATGTCGTCGTTGAGCGCGCCGAGTTCGCTTTGTTCGAGCAGGATGGCCTCTTGCTGGACCAGGCGCAATGAGGGGGTGTAGGCGTTGTCGAGGCCGGAACCGGGCATCAGTTTGCCACGGTTGAAGTGGCCATCCGGGTCGACCTTCTGCTTGTAGGCGACGAAATCGCGCAAGCGGGCGTCGTCGAGGTACTGGATCTTGGTCAGGCCGATGCCATGCTCGCCGGAGATCACGCCGCCGAGCGAGCGCGCCAGCTCCATCACCTGATCGACGATGCGCTCGGCCTCGCGCAGCATGCGGTAGTTGTGCGAATGCACCGGGATGTTGGTATGCACGTTGCCATCCCCGGCGTGCATGTGCAGCGCGACGAACAGGCGCTCGGCGCGCAACCGGGCATGAATGGCGTCGAGCCGCTCGCGTACCGGGGCGAGCTCCTGGCCGGCGAAGAATTCGGCAAGGCGCGCGGCGATCTCCTTGCGGTAGCTGTGACGCAGATCGCGGCGCAGCAGCATGTCGAGCAGGGTGTCGCCATCCTGGCGCTTCCCGCGCTCGGACTCGCGCAGCAGCGCCTGGTGCTCGGCGGCCGGGCTGTCCAGATGTTGCAGCACCAATCGCCAACGCTCCATCGCGAGTGTGAGCACTCGCTTCGCGGCTGTACGCTTGGCCTCGAGGATGGCGCGGTTCTCTTCCGACCGGGCGCCCGGGTCGCAGCGGCACAGGGATTCGAGGTCGCCGTCGAGAAACTCGTCGACGGCCTCCATGATGCGCAATTTGTTGTCGATCGACTGCTCGATGTTGATGCGCTCGATGCCGCGGCTGTAGTCGGCCAGGCGCGGCAATGGGATGACCACGTCTTCGTTGATCTTGAAGGCGTTGGTGTGCGCCGAGATCGCCGCGGTACGCGCGCGGTCGAGCCAGAACTGACGTCGCGCCTCGGGGCTGGTGGCGATGAAGCCCTCGCCGCCGCGCTCCCCGGCCAGCGCGACGACACGGCGCGCGGCGGCCTCCAGCGCGGTTTCGTCATCGCTGACGAGATCGGCGATCAGCACCATCTTCGGGCGTTCGCGACGCGCCGCCTTGGTGGCGTAGTCGACCGCGCGGATATAGCGCTCGTCGAGGTGCTCCAACCCCGGCATCGATACCTCGGGAAGCGATTCGATCAGCTCGATGGTCTCGACGATCGCCGGCACCGCGGTGGCCAGATCGGGCTCGAAGAACTCCATGCAGATCGTGCGCACATGCTCGGGCATGCGATGCAGCAGGAAACGCGCCGAGGTGATCAGGCCGTCGCAACCTTCCTTCTGCACGCCGGGCAGGCCGGAAAGGAATTTGTCGGTGACATCCTTGCCGAGCCCGGCCTTGCGGAAACTCCCACCGGGCATCTCGAGAATCTCCGGCTCGCCGCGCGGGGTGGCGCCGTCGCGTTCGAAGCGGGTGACGCGAAAGCGCACCCGCGGCTGGTCATGGATCTTGCCGAGGTTGTGATCGAGGCGCTCGACCTCCAGCCAGCCGCCATCCGGCGTGACCATGCGCCAGCTCGTCAGGTTGTCGAGGGTGGTGCCCCACAGCACTGCCTTCTTGCCCCCGGCGTTCATCGCGATGTTGCCGCCGATCGTCGAGGCGTCCTGCGAGGTCGGGTCGACCGCGAAGGCGAGTTCATTGCGCGCCGCCAGTTCGGAAACCCGCCGGGTGACCACACCGGCGCCGCAACGTACCGTCGGCACCGGTTCGGGCACCCCCGGCAGCTCGCGGTATTCGACCTCCGAGAGCGCCTCGAGCTTCTCGGTGTTGATCACCGCCGAGTAGGCATGCAGCGGCACCGCCGAACCGGTATAGCCGGTGCCGCCGCCGCGCGGGATCAGGGTCAGACCGCAGTCGATGCAGGCGCGCACCACGTCGGCGACCTCTTCCTCGCGGTCGGGCGAGATCACAACGAACGGCATCTCGACACGCCAGTCGGTGGCGTCGGTGGCGTGCGAGACCCGCGCCAGACCGCCGAAATCGATGTTGTCACGCCGGGTGATGCCCTGCAATGCGCGCCGCACGCGGTTGCGCAGCGCCCGGTATTCGCCGAGCTTGCCGGCAAAAGCATCGACCGCGGCGCGCGCGTCGCGCAACAGACGCGCGGCGTCGGCATTGTCATTCAGGCGGGCCTCGAACAGATCGAGACGCAGCTTCAACGCCTGAATCAGGGCCTGACGGCGCTCCGCGCGGTTGATCAGATCGTCCTGAATATAGGGGTTGCGCTCGACCACCCAGAGATCGCCGAGGACCTCGAACAGCACCCGCGCCGAGCGCCCGGTGCGACGACTGCCGCGCAGTTTCTCGATCAGCCGCCAGTTCTCCTCGCCAAGAAAGCGAATGACGATCTCACGGTCGGAGAAGGAGGTGTAGTTGTATGGAATCTCGCGAATGCGATCGCTCATGACGGCCTGCGGGGTTGGTGTATCCGGCAAATCGAAGGCTCGGCCAAGCCCAACCTTCTGGAAGCGGTCATTCTAACCGATCCGGGAACCCGGTTTGCCCTTGATACCCTGGGTAAAATCTTCCAGACGCACGCGCAGGCGGGCGAACTCGGTCTGCATCGACAACAGCTTGGCCTCGCCGCCACGCGCCAGTTCGTCATCGCCAGCCAGCCGCAGGCAACGCGCTCCGAGCGCCAGGCGCTCTCCGCCGACGCTGCCCGCCGCGCCCTGCAGTGCATGCGCGGTTTCCCGCAAGGCGCCCCAATCCTGGTCCCGCAACATCTTGCGCATCGCGGCGAAGTGCTCACTCGCATCGTGGACGAAGCGTTCCAACAGGGCGGGCAGGAAACGCCGATCGGAAACCGTGGCCGCCAGTTCCCGAAGGCTTTGCTCGTTCAGGGTGCGCGCTTCGCTGCGGGGCGAGATCGGCCGGCATTGCGGTGGTTCCTCGTCCGTCTGTTCCGCAAGCAGGCGCGCCACGGTTTCACGCAAGCGCCCGGCGCCCAGCGGCTTGCTCAGCCAGGCGGTGGCGCCGGCGGCGCGCGCGCGCTGTCCGGTCTCCTCCTCATTGTCGGCCGAAATCGCCAGGATCGGGGTGCAGGCGGCATAGGCGAGACCCGACGCACGATAGCTCTCGATCAGTTCGAATCCGTCGATACCCGGCATCTGCAGATCGATGACCGCAAGATCGACCGCAAGCTGATCGAACAGTTCCCGCGCTTCCTCGCCATCCTCGGCGAGAAAGACCTGATGCCCGGCCTTCGCGAGGATCGCGCGCACGACCATTCTTTCCACGGGATTGTCCTCGGCGACGAGCAGGTAGGCCATGCCTCAGGAGGTCGCCTTGTCCACCGAATCCGACAAGGCCTGGTAGATGCGTTCGATGCGGTCGGAGCAACGCATCAGGGCGTCGACGCAGGCCGGGTCGAAATGAGAGCCCGATTGTTGCTGCAGATAGTCCAGGGATTCGATGAACCCCCATGGCCGCTTGTACGGTCGCGAGGAGGTCAGTGCGTCGAAGGCATCCGCGAGCGCAACGATGCGCGCCTCGATCGGGATGTCCTCGCCGGCCAGTCCGAGCGGATAACCGGTGCCATCGAAGCGTTCGTGGTGGGAAAGCGCGATGCGCGCGGCGGTTTGCAGATAGGGAGAATGGCTCTTGATGAGGATATCATGGCCGATCAGCGTATGCGTCTGCATGATGCGGTTCTCTTCGGAGGTCAGGCCGTCGGGCTTCAGCAGAATGTGATCCGGAATGCCGATCTTGCCGATATCGTGCATCGGCGAGGCTTGCTCGATCTCTTCGCAATGGGCGTCGCCAAGCCCCATCGCCTGGGCAATCTCGGCGCTGTACTTGGCCATGCGGTAGATGTGATTGCCGGTGCCCTCGTCACGAAACTCTCCGGCCTTGGCAAGGCATAACAGGGTCTCGCGTTCGCGCCGCCGGATCTGCCGGGTGGCTTTCTCGACTTGAATCTCGAGCAGATCGGCGCGGTTCGATGCGGCTTTCTGATGATGGTGGAGCAATAACAGGTTGCGACAACGCGCGCGGCATTCATTGGGATCGATCGGTTTCGACAGAAAATCGGTCGCTCCGGCCTCCAGCGCCTCGTAACGGACCCGCTTCTCGCCGACCACGCTGACGACAACGATCGGGATCTCCTCGCAACCCGGCAGCTGCCGAAACTGGCGGATCACCTCAATACCGTTCATCCCGGGCATGCGATAATCGGTAATCAACAGATCGGGCTTGCGCTGCACGCAAGCCGCCAGCCCCTTATGAGGATTGCCGTGGGTTTCGCAACTCAACAGCGGGGAGATCTCGCGAACCACATGTTCCAGCACCACCCGCCCAGTGGCCTGATCGTCGATGATGACGACATGTTGACTGCTCTCCGCCCGCCGGCCTTCCATTCCGGACGACAGCTCGTCCTCGAGTCGATTGCTTATCGGCATAGTAAGGTATCTATAATATGATAATGCTATTCACGGCGATCCGTTCCGGACCGCTGTATCCATTCTGACCTTGGCCCGCTTCCATTCATCGCCCCGTGGGGCGCCCCCGGCCATCAATTCCATCAAGCCATAGGCAAGCCGGCGACGCTCCGGCTGCAACAAACGTAATTTATCGAGCTGAAACAGGCAGCCCGCACCATCGTATTCCAGCGTGCTGGCCAATGCATAGAGGGTCGATGCCTCGGCAGAGCGCGGGTTTTCCTCAATAAAACGAACGCTTTGTCTAGTCCGGAAAATTCATGAATTCACGCGCCCTCGCTTGTTTTTCTTGTTCCCACAAAAAATTTTCTTCCGTTGCTCATAATCCCTGATACGGGACGACTTCAGAAAATTTCTTTGGAGAACAATCTCCTGCGCGATCATCCCGTGAATTCATGAAATTTCCGGGCTAGAATCTGAATACTCACGCTTCCGACTATAGCCGGCTTGTCGAACGGAGTATAGGTTCTGACAAGCACGGCGCGCATGTGAGTAATCTACTTCGGAACCGGGTCCTGGTCCATCCATTCTGTTTCAACCGTTAAGCAGTTCCCACTATTCCGGAACAATAATCGAAACATTCCCCCGTCATCCATTGAGAAGCCGCTTGGCCACGGCCGGCTGCCTATGCCTTGCCATCGAACAAGTGCTCGATCACGCAGGCCGCGGCCCAGGTGGCCCGATCCTCTTTCAGCGCCTCGCAACGTAGCACGCGCACGCTCGCATCCAACGGTGGGGTGATCGTCGAGGCCGGTTCGATATGGATCTGCATCGTCGCCCCGGGCGCCATCCAGCGATCCAGCCATAGCAACACCCCGCCGGAGCTGAGATTCTTGACGATCGCGCCGGCGAATTCACGCTCACCGATCACGCGAAAACTCGCCGGACATTCGATCCGCATCCGATGGAAGCGACGTTGCTCGTTCGAAGGTAGCATGGCATCTCCCGTTTGGAGTCTCGATAGACTCGTCATACTCGTCGCCTGGCGGCCGGCGCGCGAAAAACCTGAGGCTCAGGCGTAATCCGCGGTCGCGCACGCGGCTCCGGGATGCTCGAATTGCAGCGTGGTGTGGTGGATATCGAAGCGTCGGGCCATTTCTCGTTCGATGGCAAGGCGGATCGCCTCGACCCCGCTGAGCGGCTGATCGTCGACGACGACATGGGCCTCGAGGTGGATATCGTGCTCGGCGAGCTCCCACAGATGGATATGGTGCACATCGCGCACCCCGGGCAGCGCGCGCAGCGCCTCGCGCACCGCCGCGACCGATACCTCCCGTGGCGTGGCGAGCAGAAACACCTCCAACGCCCGCCACAGAATCGCCAGACTCGCTTTCAGCACATAGAGGCCGATCAATACGGTCAACAAGGGATCCAGCCAGTTGACATCGTAGAAGGTGATCGCGAGGCCGCCGAGGATCACTCCGATGCTCGATATCGCATCCGAGAACAGGTGCAGGTAGGCCGCTCTCAGGTTCATGTTCCGTTGCGATCCACGATGCAGCAACCAGGTACCGAGCACATTGGCGACCAGGCCGATCGCGGCGACACTGGTCATTGTGATCCCGGCGATCGCCTGGGGGTGCTGGAAGCGGTGCCAGGCCTCAAAGAACAGGTACAGACTGATTGCGACCAACGCGCCGGCATTGACCACCGCGGCCAGCAGCTGGGCGCGCTTCAGCCCGAAGGTATGGCGCTCGGTGCGCGGTCGCTGATCCAGACGCAAGGCGATCCAGGCGATGATTACGGCAATGCCGTCGCTGAAGTTGTGCAAGGCGTCGGAGAGCAGCGAGAGACTTCCGGAAAGCAAGCCGCCGATGATCTCCGCCGCGGTGATCAAGAAGTTCAGGCCGACGACGATGGCGAGACGGAGAGCGGATTCCGGCGGGGTATGATCGTGATGTTCGCTCATGAGGCGGTCGGTCGCGGTGGCCAATCATTCATGGACGACGAGTATATAGGCTCTTTTACGATAGCGAGCACCCACTTCATTTCCATGCCTCGAGTTTTTCAAGGCATTCCCGATTCAACGCCAACGCGCGTTGGGGGGTCTCGGCCTCGGTATAGCAGCGAAGCTCGGGGGCGTTGCCGGAGGGCCGCAAGTGAACGATCTCGCCGGTCGCGGTGGTGATGCGCAGGCCGTCGGTGGTGTCGATGGCGCGCAGCGGCGCGCCGCTGGAACCGAGCCAGGCGTCGATCGCCTCGGCGCCGCCTTCGATCAGGGCGTCGATGCGCGCACGGCTGGTTTCGGTCGGCATCTCGCGGATGCGGTCGCTGTGGGTATGACGCGGGGGCAGGTCATCGCTCAGCGCGGACAGGGGATGGCCCCGACGCGCGGCGGCCGCGAGTAACGCCAGCGGGACGAGGATCGCATCGCGCGTCGGCAGGGCCGCGAGCCGGCGACCGTCACGCTCGACCGGGGTCTGGAGCAAGAAGCCGCCGTTGGCCTCGTAACCGACCACCGCGTCACGTCCCTCGGCCTCGGCCACCTGCATCGCCTCGATCACATAAGGGGAACCGATGCGCGTGCGACGGATATCGTCGAACCAGCCTGTCGATTCCAACGCGGTGTTCGAGCTCACCGGGGTTACCACGCAGCGCGCGCCGATCTCGCGCGCGCACAGGATGCCGGCGATGTCGCCTCGCAACCATTCTCCGTTCTCGTCGGCGATCAACGGCCGGTCGCCGTCCCCATCGGCCGAGACGATGGCGTCAAGACGATATTCCGCGCTCCATTCCCGCGCCAGGCGGATATCCTCTGCGCGGATCGCCTCGGTATCGACCGGGACGAAGGTGTCGGAACGGCCAAGCCGGATCACCTCGGCGCCCAACCCTTCCAGAATGCGCAAAAAGGTCTCGCGGGCGACACTGGAGTGCTCGTAAAGGCCGATGCGTCGCCCGGCGAGCGACCCGGACGGAAAGAAATCCACATAGCGCGCCACATAGTCGTCGGCCGCGCCCGGGGCGATCGCGGGCAGGGCGTCAGCGGTGTCGAGCTTGGCGCGCAGCTCGACGCGACGCGCGGCGATGCCTTGCTCGTCCGGTTTCAGGATCTCGCCATGCGGGGTGTAGAACTTGATGCCGTTGCGGTCGTCCGGGATATGGCTGCCGGTGACCATGATGCCTGGAATCCGTCGGCTCAGCGCATGGCTGGCCAGCGCCGGCGTCGGCACGAAACCACAATGCTTCGGAATGCCGCCGGCATCGATCACCGCGCGCGCGACCGCGGCCAGGATACGCGGGGTGCTCGGGCGGTAATCGCCGGCCAGCGCGACCTCGCCGCCAGCGTATCGGCCGCTGGCTCGCAGGTAATCGAGAAAGGCGAGGGTATAGGCATGGCAGACCGGATCGGTCATCGCCTCGCTGAGTCCGCGTGCCCCGCTGGTGCCGAAACTGACCCCGCTGTCACGCATCAATTCACTGATTTGAAGGTACATTCGGCTCAATCCCCGGTTGGTTTCAGACGGATTGTGATCGGCTTCAAGCCGGCGTCGACCAAGCGCGCACGTACCTGACGCAAGGTGCGTTCCGACGAGAACGGACCGGCGCGGACACGATGATAGCGTTGCCGGTCATCGATACGGATCTTCTCGATACGGGTCTCTATGCCGAGCAGCGCCAGACGCGCGCGCAGGCGGTCGGCATCGGCGGCGCGTCGGAAAGAAGCGATCTGCAACAGGTAGCGAGCGTTTCGTTTCGGCGGCTTCGGCGGTTTCCGCGCCGACGATTTCTCCTCGGAAGGGCGGGGTGGCCGCCGCTTCACGCGCGCGCGTTCGGCCGGGGGCGCTGATTCGGGTACCTTGACCTCCATCTCGGGCAATACCGAGTAGAAATCGAAATGGGTCTTGCCGGTCGCGGCCGGCTTCGCGCGAGCGTGCCGAGGCGCCTGACCCGCGCCACGCGGCGGGTCAGGCACCAACCAGTGGTAGACCGCGAACGCCCCGATCGACAAGCCCAGCAACAAACCGCCGAGAAACCATCCCCGGCAGCGGCACTGGCGGGCGCGACGCGTGTCGCTGCTTTTGTAATCCCGGGTCACCGCGCGCGCTCCGTCAAGAAGCCGCCCGGCGGGCTGACGGAGCAGGGAGGCCTGTGCGGTACATGGGCGCGTCCGTCTACATCCGCTCCGGCGCCGAGACGCCGATCAACGCCAAACCGTTGCGCAGTACCTGCCGTACCGCAAGAATCAACGCCAGCCGCGCGTCACGCAAGGCAGCGTCGTCGACAAGAATCTGACAGGCGTTGTAGTAAGAATGGAAATCGGTCGCGAGCTCCCGCAGGTAATGCGGCAGTGCATGAGGTTCCCGGTTCAACGCGGCGTTCAGCACCACTTCGGGGAAACGCGCAAGGTCCCGCAGCAGGGCCTGTTCCCGCGGCTCGGCGAGGTGTGAGAGATCGACCGATTCCACGGTCTCCGGAACCGTCAGGCCCTTCTCTCCGGCCTGACGCAATACGCTGCCAACCCGCGCATGGGCGTATTGAACATAGTAGACCGGGTTTTCGTTGCTTTTGGAGCTTGCCAGATCAAGGTCGAAATCAAGATGTTGCTCACACTTGCGCATAACGTAGAAGAAACGCGCCGCATCCTTGCCGACATCCTTGCGAAGCTGACGCAGCGTCACGAACTGTCCCGATCGTGTCGACATTTGCACCTTTTCTCCGCCACGGTACAAGATCGCGAACTGCACCAACAAAACCTCCAGGCGCCCCGGATCGGCGCCAAACGCCTCGAGCGCGGCCTTGACCCGAGGCACATAGCCATGATGGTCGGCCCCCCAGACATCGATGACTTGCTCGAAGCCACGCTCGAACTTCTCGAGATGATAGGCGATATCGGAGGCGAAATAGGTGGGCTGGCCGTTCTCGCGGACCACCACGCGGTCTTTCTCGTCACCGAACGCGGTCGAACGAAACCATAGGGTGCCATTGTCGTCGGCATAGACATGACCCGCCTCGCGCAAACGCGCGATGGCGCGCTCGACCGCGCCGCTTTCGACCAGGCGGCGTTCGGAATACCATTCATCGTAGTGGATTCCGAAATGCTCGAGGTCGTCGCGGATATCGTCGAGGATCACGCCAAGACCGGTGTCGAAGACGACACGGTATCCTGCCTCGCCGAGCAATGCGCGCGCGCGCTCGATCAGGGCATCGATATGCGCCTCCTTGTCACCCTCCGGATGCGCCTCGTCCCCCTCGTCCGGCGGGATCCCGGAAAACACCGCCGCCGCCGGGTGATGAAGAGCGTCCCCTTGCTCGCGATGAAGCTTCGCGGCAATATCCCAGATATAGTCTCCCTTATAGGCGTTCGTCGGGAAACGCAAGGTCTCGTCGCACAGCTCTAGGTAACGCAACCATACCGAGACCGCCAGGATGTTCATCTGGCGACCGGCATCATTGACATAGTATTCCCGGTGGACATCGTATCCGACCGCTTCGAGCAGGTCGGCGGTGACCGCGCCGTAGGCCGCCCCACGGCCGTGGCCGACATGCAGCGGCCCGGTCGGGTTGGCGGAGACGAACTCGACCTGAACGCGACATCCGTTCCCGTGATTGCAGCGGCCATAGGCCTCACCGGCGCGCAGCACCTCGCCGACCACCTGTTGCCAGGCGGCATCGGCCAACGTGAAGTTGATGAATCCGGGTCCGGCGATCGAGACCTGGGCGATCCGTTCGTCCCGCGGCAATGCGGCAACCAGGCGCTTGGCCAGCTCGCGCGGTTTCATCCCGGCGCTCTTGGCATGGACCATCGCGGCGTTGGTGGCGAAATCCCCGTGCGCCGGGTCGCGGGCATTCTCCACCTGGGGCACACGCAGCGCTTCCGGCTCCAGCACACCCTCCGCGGACAGCGCCTGCAATGATTGGGAGACGAGCTGTTGAATCCGGTTTTTCATCGGCTGGCAGAGATCCCGAGCGACTTGAACGATAGAGGACCCGGAAGCATAGCAGGAACACGCCGACAGGCTCCAGCCTGTCGGCGAAAAAACGCATACCGGATGCGGACGTGGGTTCCGGGTCAATAGAGATCGATCGGATCGACATCCACCGCCCAGCGCACGCGCCGGGCCGAAGGCAATTTGCCGACGGCCGGCAGCCAGACCCGCAGCAAGGCTTGCAGGCTGGCGCGATCATCGGCCTGTAGCAGCAACTGGGCGCGATAGCGACCGGCGCGGCGCGCCATCGGCGGAGGCACCGGACCCCAGTGGCTCACCGCGCGCGCTTCTGACAACCCGGCGAGCAAGCCTGTAGCTTCGTCGAGAAACGCCATCGGCAAGGGCTGCTTCGGTGATGAGGCCCGCAGCAAGGCTTGGTAGGTGTATGGCGGAAAGCCGGCCTCGCGCCGTTCGCGCATCGCCACCCGCGCAAAGGCGCGGTAGCCCTGTGCCAACAACAATTGGAGCAGCGGATGTTCCGGGTAGCGGGTCTGGATCAGCACCTCGCCGCGCTTGTCGGCGCGGCCGGCGCGACCGGCCACCTGAACGATCAGCTGAGCGAGCCGCTCGGTGGCGCGAAAATCGATCCCGAAGAGTCCCGAATCGATATCCGGGATCGCGACCAACGTCACGTTCGGAAAATGATGCCCCTTCGATAACAACTGGGTACCAACGAGTAGTGAATACTTACCTTCTTTAATCTCGGAAAGGCTTTTCTCAAGCTTTCCGCGCGCGCTCATGCTGTCGCGGTCGATGCGTAGAATCGGGTGTTCCGGCAGGCATTCGGCGAGTCGTCGCTCGATCCGCTGGGTGCCTTGACCCAGGGGATTCAGGTTGGTGCCGCCGCATTCCGGGCAGCTTGTCGGCAGCGCTTGACGGAATCCGCAATGATGGCACCACAGCAGGCGCTCATGGCGATGCACCGTCATACGGGCATCGCAACGCCGGCATTCGGCGACCCAGTTGCAGTCGTAGCACATCCACACCGGTGCGTAACCACGCCGGTTGACGAAAAGCATGACTTGTTCATCCCGCGCCAGGCAATTCTGTATCGCATCGAGGAACTCGCGTCCAAAGGGTTCGTCGGCCTTCAGTCCGCGCGCGTCGAGCAGGCGGATGCGCGGCGGACGGGCGTTTCCGGCGCGGTGGTTGAGCACGAGGTGGCGGTAACGACCTTCCAGTGCGTTGCGCAAGCTTTCGAAGGAGGGCGTCGCGCTGCCGAGCACCACAGGACAGCGCTCCCGCCTCGCGCGCAGGATCGCGATGTCCCGTGCCGAGTAGCGACAGCCTTCTTGTTGCTTGTACGAGGCATCGTGCTCCTCGTCGACGACGATCAGCCCGAGCGCGGGCAACGGCGTGAACACCGCCGAGCGGGTACCGATCAGGATCCGCGCGCGTCCGCTGGCCGCCTGCTGCCAGGCGCGCTGCCGTTCGCCGTGCGACAACCCGGAGTGGCTGAGCGCGAGACAGGCGCCGAAACGCCGTTCGAAGCGTTCGACCAGTTGCGGTGTCAGGCCGATCTCGGGCACCAGTACCATCACCCGCTGATCCCGGGCCAGTACCTGTTCGATCGCACGCAGATAGACCTCGGTCTTGCCACTGCCGGTCACGCCGTCGAGCAGACAGACGGTGTAATCGCCCAATCCTTCCACGATCGCTTCGACCGCCTCGGCCTGTTCCTGATTCAATGACGGAACCGTCCGCCGCCCTTCCGGTTCGGCGGCGGGCAGGGCATCCAGGGTTTCGATCAGCCCCTTGGCAAGCAACGCTTTCAGCGTGGCACCGGCAGGGGAAAAATGCTCCCTCAACCTTTCGATGCCAACCACGCCACCCTGTTCCTTCAGGTATTCCAACATCCGACGCTGCCGTGGCGCGCGCGACAGGGCCTTGCCATCCTGGGCTTCGCCGAGCGGGGTCAAGGCCACCGCGACAGGACCGGGTTCGAGCCATGGCTTGCCCTTGCGCAGATTGACCGGCAAGGCCATCGCGAGGCTTTCGCCATAGGGATAATGATAGTAATGACTCACCCACCGGAGAAGTTCCAAGCTTGACGAAGGGAAAAGCGGGATCTCATCGAGCAAGGCTTCCACCGGCTTGAGCTGCTTTCTTTCCATCGGAGTGGATTTCGGCAGCGCGGTAATCACAGCGATGCGCGAGGATCGTCCGAACGGTACCCGCACGCGCTGGCCAGGCCGCGGGAGGCGGCTTGCTTCGGTCTCGAGCAGGTAATCGAACTCGCCCGCCAGCGGCGCGAATACCGCTACACGGACCAGAATAGTAGAGCGAGTCACGGCTTCAAGCCTGTGGATAACTCTGTGAGGAAAACGAGAAAGAAGCGGGAATATCCTGCGGGCCAAACAGCTCCAGCTTCTCTACCACCCAATGAGAATACCTAATAACTCTTTTCATATCAACGAGTTGAATCGAGTTATTAGAGATGGGAAAAATAAACCAAGCGCAGAACACTGATTGTTGGAAAATCTTGCAGACTGTGCAAAAGAACGCGGTCTACAAAGCAAAGCGGGGCGGCTTGCTGATCCGTTTCCAGGTCTTCTGTTCCGGCACATAGCGCCATACCTGGCGATCGAGCAGCTCTTTCTGAACCTGGGTGTCACGCACGATATAGCGAATCAGCACCTGCTGCATCACGGTATCGGCGTCGATCGCTACCGGCCCGGAGAGCACTTCATAGTGGGTTACCCGGATCTTGTCGGCATTCTCCAGAATTTCAGACGATTGGGCGGTATCGGAGGCCAGCGCGAACTGGTCGATATTCCCGAGATCGCCCCAGCGCATGATCAACTCGTAGGCATGCAGTGCCTTCTCGAGACGGGTCGACTGACGCTTCTCCGCAAGCGTCTGACACCCCCCCAACAGCTGCACGGCAAGAAACACTGCCAGCAGCCCTGGCCTGGCCGTTACATGATTCGTTCTCATCGTCATCCGCTCCGATCGTTCTTTGCAACCACGCGCCACCTCGAAGCACGTCGAGCGCTGAAACTCTGTTATTCCTCGACATAAATCATTGTGGAAAACAGCGCCAGCGGCAACAAGACACCACCGCGCATTGTTCGAGGAACCGCTGGCGCCGCCATTCATGAAGCTCGGCGAGAATTCCCCGCCGACTATACTGCAGTTTCGGCATGGAACCTACCCGAAGCCCTTGGAGAAACCTCGGCGAACTGTGGATAACTATGGGGGAAAGGGTTAGAATTCTGTGCCGGCTATAGCGTTCATCCTGCTTGTTGGATCGTTAGAAACTGATCGTTTTCTCTCGAAAAAACAGTACGATATGCCATACCGACCGGGTTAAACAGGCGCTCTTTCCCGAGTTCCGGAAGTTTTTTCGAGGATTGTGGATAGATATTCGCCGCCCCGGCCCCGGAATCATGGCGAAACGGTGGTGAAACACCCGTCCGCCTCCATCGGGTCCGGATCACGCCGGCCCTGTCCATCGGTACCACTGGAGTACGGATTTGACTATCTGGGATCAATGCCAGGAGTTCCTGGAGGGGGAGTTGTCCCCACAACAATTCAATACCTGGATTCGGCCGCTACAAGCCGTCTGCGAGCCACAGCTGATCCATCTGCTCGCACCCAATCGTTTCGTTCTCGATTGGGTCAAAAGCCACTACCTCGAACTGATCGAAACCTTCATCGCCCACAACCTGTCGGGCGAGCGTCCCGCAATCCAACTCGAGATCGGTTCCCGCCCGTCCGTCGCGCAGAGCGCCGGAGGCGATGATGACAGAACGCAAGCGCGGCAATCGCCATCCCTGTCGCGCGCCACCGCCAATAACGCCTCCGCCGGCTCTACAGAGCGCCTGGAAAGCAATATCAATCCAAACTTCACCTTCGATACCTTCATCGAGGGCAAATCCAACCAATTGGCGCGCGCCGCTTCGATGCAGATCGGTGAAAACCCCGGAAAGGTGTACAACCCCTTGTTCATCTATGGCGGTGTCGGCCTTGGGAAAACCCACCTGATGCATGCCGTGGGCAACACCATTCTCGCGAACAACCCCCGCGCCCGGGTGGTCTACCTGCATTCCGAGGGTTTCGTCGCACAGATGGTCAAGGCGCTGCAACACAACACCATCGAAGACTTCAAGCGCAAGTACCGCTCGGTCAATGCGCTGCTGATCGACGATATTCAGTTCTTCGCCGGCAAGGAACGCTCGCAGGAAGAGTTTTTCCATACCTTCAACGCGCTGTTCGAATCCCAACAGCAGATCATCCTGACCAGTGACCGCTTCCCCAAAGAGGTCTCCGGCCTCGAGGAACGCTTGAAATCCCGCTTCGGATGGGGATTGACGGTGTCGGTGGATCCACCTGATCTCGAGACCCGCGTCGCGATTCTGCACAGCAAGGCCGCACAACTGTTCTCGATCGAACTGCCGAGCGAAGTGGCGTTCTTCATCGGCAAGCGGGTTCGTTCGAATATCCGGGAGCTCGAGGGCGCCTTGCGCCGCGTGATGGCCAACGCCCAGTTCACCGGCAAACCGATCACGTTGGAATTCGCGCGCGGCGCGTTGAAGGATTTGCTCGCGGCGCAAGACAAACAGGTCACCATCGCCAATATCCAAAAGACCGTCGCGGAATACTACAAGATTCGCACCTCTGACCTGCTGTCGGCAAAACGTTCACGAACCATCGCCAGGCCGCGCCAGATCGCGATGACACTTGCGAAGGAGCTGACGAATCACAGCCTGCCGGAAATCGGGAATGCTTTCGGCGGTCGCGATCACACCACGGTGCTGTATGCCAACCGAAAGATTGCGGAACTGCGCGAATCCGACACCAGAATCGAGGAAGACTACACAAACCTGTTGAGAACCCTTAGCAGTTGAGCCTGACAAAACTGTGGATAAAACGGGAGGCGTTGAAGACACCGGGTTATCCACAGCTTGTCAGCATTGAAGCTCGGCTGTACCTCACAGGATCAAAACTTCGTTTGTAGAAACAACTTATTGAATTTCTACAATAAAGCCAAGTTATCCAAGTGCATCGGCCTGGCTAACAATAACAATAAGATATATATATCTCTTCATTATGATTACAGGAGCAGAGAATGAGAATCCGCACCGCAAAAGAGGCTTTGTTGAGGCCCTTGCAAGCCGTGAGTGGTGTTGTCGAAAAGCGGCAAACTTTGCCGATTCTCGCCAATATTCTTATAAATGTCGTGAACTCCAGGATGACTATCACCGCTACCGATCTTGAGCTGGAGATTCGGACTACCTTCGATATCGATGCGGAAACGGATGTTTCCTTCACCTTGCCCGCACGAAAATTAATGGATATCTGTCGGGCCTTACCCGCGGAGGCGGCCTTGACCCTGGATTTGGAAGCCAACAAAGCTTTGTTGCGCTCCGGCAACAGTCGTTTCAGCCTGAGTATCCTCGATGCCAAGGATTACCCCTCGATCGAAGCGACCGATATCCAGGTTGAATTGACACTTCCCGTTCAGGTTCTGAAACGGCTGATTGAGAAAACCCAGTTCGCGATGGCGCAACAAGATGTGCGTTACTACCTGAATGGCATGCTCTTCGAGCTGGATTCTTCCGGGATTCGCACGGTGGCCACGGATGGCCACCGCCTTGCCACGGCCCGTCATGACATGGAGATCGAGCTGCCCGAGGCATTACAGATCATCCTTCCAAGGAAAGGGGTGATCGAGTTGGCTCGTTTATTGAATGTCAACCAAGAAGAGGTCAAATTGGAGATTTCCAGTAACCATCTGCGGGTTTCCCAGGGAGACACGCTATTCATCAGCAAACTGATCGATGGACGTTTTCCGGACTATAAAAAGGTCATTCCACGGTCGGTTCGAAACAAGGCCATCGTGGACAAAGGCAGTTTGAAAGAAGCCTTATTGCGTACCGCCATTCTGTCGAATGAAAAATACCGCGGAGTGCGTTTCTCGCTTTCGCCAAACCGTCTTGATCTGCTTGCGCACAATCCCGAGCAGGAAGAGGCTGAGGAGTTTCTGGAAATCGACTATGACGGAGAGGAGCTGATGGTTGGCTTCAATGTGAACTACCTGGTCGACACCTTGAATGCGATCGACTCGGAACAGGTGGAGATCGGTTTGAACGACGCGAACAGCAGCTCGCTCGTCCATGATACGGAAAGCGACCATACTGCCTATGTCATCATGCCGATGCGGCTTTGATCGTGCCGGTGGTCCGTATTCTTCAGAATCATTACTTGCGGTGAACAGTGAGCTCCGGTCAAGTTCATGATGTTCCTTGAAGGACTGAGGCCATCGACTCGAGTCCCCGGTTTTCCATTTTGACATCCCGAGTCCGACAGCTTTTCAGCCGATATGTAAGAGGCTGATCGCCAAGATCCTGCCCATGTCGATAGATCAGCTGCGCATCAGCCATTTTCGCAATATCGCCTCCGCACAATTGGATCTGTCCGATAGGCTTAATCTTGTCAGTGGTCCCAATGCGTCTGGAAAATCTTCACTGATCGAAGCGGTCTATGTCCTCAGTCGGGCGCGTTCCTTCCGTAGCGCTCGTTTGAACCGGGTGATTCAGAATCAGCATCAAGCCGCCACAGTGTTTTGTCGTCTGTCGGCGGAAGCGGCGCATGACCGGGTGGCGCTTACCATTGAAAAGGGGAGGACGGTTGCCAAGCTCGATGGAACAACGGTGCCGCGTTTATCCGATTTGGCAAAGGCTTTTCCGGTGCAACTGCTTACGCCGCGTTCTTATCGTCTGTTGTCCAGCGGTCCGAAAAATCGACGGCGATTGATCCACTGGGGGTTGTTCCACGTGGAACCTCGTTTTCTGTCCGTGTACAAGCGGTATATGACTACCTTGGCGCAACGGAATGCGGCATTGAAACGTCGTATCGCGCGCAAAGAGTTTCCGGTTTGGGATCATCTGTTAAGCGAGTTGGCCGCACAGATCCGGCAATTTTCCCAGGTTTACTTCTCTGGTCTGGAGCCTTGCTTGTCTTCGACCACGAAGGCCTTGCTCCCTGGACATGAGATTCAGCTCGAGTTTCTTCCCGGATGGGAGGCAGATCGGCCTCTTGCGGATGTCCTGAGAGAGGAGCTGGATAAGGATCTGGAGCGAGGTTACACCCGGAAGGGAAGCCATAGGGCAGATATAAAGATTCGACTCGATGGTCAAGCTATCGATGACTACGGCTCCAACGGACAGCAGAAACTGTTCGTATTCGCTTTTATGAAAGCGCAAGCCGACTACTACGCCAGTCGCTTACAGTGTTCACCATTGATGTTGCTCGATGATTTCGCTTCCGAGTTGGATCATACCAATCAAGCTCGCCTGATTCGATTGTTGAATCAACCAGGGGTGCAATCCATATCGACCAGTCTGGAACCCGATGTTCCACATGCCATGCTGTCCGAAGCCAGAATGTTCCACGTGGAACGTGGCGTGTTCCACGTGGAACATTCTGGTTAGCAGGATGACCGATCTCGGATGTGGGTTCGGTATATATACTCTTCTCCCATGAGCCTTCCGACTTTCGAGGCTGTTCCTCGCGCCCACGGATGCGAGGGGTGGTCGCAATGGCCGAAAATTCATGGGAAACGAGTATATAATGGCTCTGCTTCATTTCTTCTCCACAATTACGCGGTCCGTATCGATTCTGATCGACGACCGGCAGAGTGAGCGGGTGCTTCCTTACTGGTGGGGATTACATAGGAATTATCATGAGTGATACATACGACGCTGGCAATATCAAGGTCTTGAAAGGGCTGGATGCGGTTCGCAAACGCCCCGGGATGTATATCGGAGATACCGATGATGGTTCCGGCCTGCATCACATGGTATTCGAGGTGGTCGACAACGCAATCGATGAAGCGCTGGCCGGCTACTGCAACGAGATCAAGGTGATTCTGCATGCGGATCGTTCGGTCAGTGTTTCGGATAACGGTCGGGGCATACCGGTGGATCTGCACGAAGAAGAGAACAAGTCCGCGGCCGAGGTGATCATGACCGTTCTGCACGCGGGCGGAAAATTCGACGATAACTCCTATAAGGTATCCGGCGGCCTGCATGGTGTCGGTGTTTCAGTCGTCAATGCCTTGTCTTCTTACCTTGAGCTGACGATCTACCGAAACAACAAAATCTATCGGCAAGAATATGAACTCGGCGTTCCGAAGACGCCACTCGAGGTTGTCGGAGAGACTGAGCAGACCGGGACCAAGGTGCGCTTCATCCCCAGTCCGGATATCTTCAGCGATACTCAATTTCACTACGATATATTGGCGAAGCGTTTGCGCGAGCTTTCCTTCCTGAATTCCGGCGTTCGAATCATCTTGAAGGAAGAGGAGAGTGGGAATGAGGACCTTTTCGAGTATGAAGGGGGAATCCGCGCTTTCGTCGAGCACCTGAATCGTAACAAGACACCAATGCATCAAAAGGTGTTCCATTTTACCGACGAGCGTTCCGATATCGTTGTCGAGGTGGCGATGCAGTGGAATGATTCCTACCAGGAGAATATCTTTTGCTTTACCAACAACATTCCGCAACGGGATGGCGGAACCCACCTTTCAGGCTTCCGCGCCGCGTTGACGCGCACGTTGAATCAGTACATCGAGCAAAGCGGTTTGGCGTCGAAATCCAAGGTGAACACCACGGGCGATGACGCGCGCGAAGGCCTGACCGCGGTGCTTTCAGTCAAGGTGCCGGATCCGAAGTTTTCCGCCCAAACCAAGGATAAGCTGGTATCGTCCGAGGTGAAGGGCGTGGTTGAGAGTTTGGTCAATGAGCATCTGAATGACTTTTTCCTCGAGAATCCCGGCGAGGCCAAGGCGATCGCCAACAAGATGATCGATGCGGCCCGCGCGCGGGAGGCCGCGCGCAAGGCGAGGGAGATGACTCGACGCAAGGGCGTGCTCGATGTCGCCGGCTTGCCTGGGAAACTGGCCGATTGTCAGGAAAAGGACCCGTCGCAATCCGAGCTTTACCTGGTGGAGGGCGATTCCGCCGGCGGGTCGGCGAAACAGGGCAGGGATCGCCGTTTTCAAGCTATCTTGCCGCTGAAGGGGAAGATCCTGAATGTCGAAAAAGCCCGTTTCGACAAGATGCTCTCTTCCGCCGAGGTCGGAACCCTGATCACCGCATTGGGCTGCGGGATCGGGCGCGAGGAGTTCAATCCCGACAAGCTGCGGTATCACCGCATCATCATCATGACCGATGCCGATGTCGATGGCGCGCATATCCGGACCCTGTTGCTGACCTTCTTTTATCGGCAGATGCATGAGTTGATCGAGCGCGGTCATGTCTATATCGCTCAGCCACCGCTGTACAAGGTGAAGAAAGGCAAGCAGGAAACCTACCTGAAAGATGATGCCGAGCTGCGAGAGTACCTGCTGACACGCGCGCTGGATGGCGCACGCTTCCATGTGACCGCCGATGCGCCGCCGATGTCCGAGCAGGCGTTGGCGGAACTGGCTCGTATTCATGCCACGGTCGACGCGGTAATCGAACGACGTGCGCGCTTCATCGATCGGCGCTTTCTGGAACAACTGTTGTACGCACCCCCGGTGGACGAGGCGCTGCTCGTCGATCGCCGGCGCCTGGACGCCTGGCTCGATGAGATGACGGAAGCCCTGAACCGCGACGAGCCGCCGCATAGCCGCTACGAGCTCGTTTCGGTGAAGACCGAACAGGGGCATGATATCCAACTGACGCGCAAAACCCATGGCATAGAGAAGATCCAAATGGTTTCCGGCGATTTCTTTCAGAGTGGTGACTACCAAAAGATACGCGATCTGCGCAATCGTCTGGAAGGATTGATCGGTGATGGCGCATATGTAGCCAAGGGAGAAAAGAAGGTTCAACAAGTCAGCAGCTTCCGCGAGATGATCGCCTGGCTTCTGGATGAAGCCAAAAAAGGGCAGCATATCCAGCGCTACAAGGGGCTTGGGGAGATGAACCCCGATCAATTGTGGGAGACTACAATGGACGTCGACAATCGCCGTTTGTTACGGGTGGACATCGAGGACGCGGTTCGCGCGGACGAGGTGTTCACGACACTGATGGGGGACGAGGTCGAGCCGCGGCGTGAGTTCATCGAGCAGAACGCCTTATTGGTGGAGAATCTGGATATCTGAGTGCGACCCGCCTGGGTCTGGCATCAACTTCTTTGCCGCTTGGCCGATACGTTGGGATGTATCCTTTCTTGTTTGAGTGGTTTCTACCAATGTTTGGCACCAAAAAGCTTCGTGAAAGCTACGAGGCGAAGATCGCGGAGTTGGTCGGACAGAACGCCGCGCTGCAATCACGGCTGGCGGAGTTGGAGAACCAGCGCTTCACCTGCGAACAGGAGCTCCAGGAGGACGAACGCCGGAGAGCATTCTACAGCGGCCTGTTCGAAAACCTCGATTCCTTCGAGCGAACCCTGACCGGGTCGCAGGAGACCTTGTTGACGATGTCGGAATCGTTGATGGCCGGCAAGCATCAGGCCGACGAAGTGAGCCATGTTTCCGAGCAGGCGGAAAGCAACAGCCAGCAGCTGCAAGAGACTTTGCAACGCGTGGTCGAGGCGATTGCCGAGGCGGCCGAGCACGTGGGCCAGCTCGAGGTCCGGGTCGAGGCGATTACCCAGATCCTGGGATTCATCAACCAGATTGCCGATCAGACCAATCTGTTGGCGCTGAATGCCGCGATAGAGGCCGCGCGCGCCGGAGAGCATGGACGGGGATTCGCGGTGGTCGCCGAAGAGGTGCGCAGCCTCTCCACCCGTACCGGTGAGGCGACCGAAGAGATCGCCCGTGAGATCTCGGCGATCCAGGCCGAGACGTTGGCGACGCGGGATCGCATGAGCCAGCTGTCCGAAGCTTATGAATTGCTCGCGAGCGCCAGCGAGCAATCATCACGCGGCATGAAAGGGGTCTTTGGCACCTTGCATGCCATGGGTTCATTGATTGCCTCGAGCGCGCACCGAAGTTTCGTCGAACTGGCCAAAACCGACCACCTGATCTTCAAGTTTCGGATCTATCGTTCGTTGATGGCCAAGCCAGAGCGCCCCGAAGCGCCGTTGACGCTTTCGGATCATCACCAATGCCGTCTTGGCCGCTGGTACTATGAAGGGGAAGGGCGGCAGTGTTTCTCCCGTTTGCCGGAATTCAGGGCGATCGAACAGCCGCATCGCGAGGTTCACGAAAGGGGTGTCGCGGCGCTGGCTTCGTTCCAGGACGGCAAGCGGGAACAGGTTCTGGCAGACCTGAAGGCGATGGAAGAGGCATCGATCAAGGTGCAGGAAAACCTGGAAAGCCTGGCGAGCTATGTCGAAAATCAGGATGAGATTCGTTGCGAATCGGAGGTTCCAGCTCCTGAGTGAACGCGCCTGGTCCACGGACGCGAGGAACGGTCTCGAAAATCCGAAGTAACTACTCAGCTAACGCTCGTGACGCGGGAAGTTCACGCATGCGTGACTCGATCCACTCTTCCACCTCGTCATGGATCTGTCGGGCGGTTTTTCCCTTGGTCTGGATCGGCGCGCCGATCACCATGCGGATCGTGCCAGGGTATTTCAGAATGCCCCGCCGCGCCCAGAACACCCCGGCATTGTGCGCCACCGGCACCACTGGGTAGCCGCCCGAGTGTTCCGCCAGCAGGGCGCCGCCCATGCCATACTTCCCACGTTGCCCCGGAGCGACCCGGGTGCCCTCCGGAAAGATCACGACGACACGACCCTTATCGAGCGCGGCCTTGCCTTGCTCAATCACCTGACGGACCGCCGTGCGGCCCGCGCCGCGATCGATGGCGATCGGCTCGGCGGCCGCCAGCGCCCAGCCGAATACCGGGATGCGCATCAGTTCCCGTTTCAGCACCCAGGTCTGCTCCGGTGGCAGCAGGGCACGTAGCGACATCGTCTCCCAGGTCGATTGGTGCTTGCTCATGACGAGATAACCGCCCTCGGCAGGCAGGTGTTCCAACCCGCTGACTTCGTAGTCGAGTCGGCAGATCCAGCGCAGCAGCTTCATATTCGCCTTGCCCCAGCCATTCGCCAGGCGGCAGAGGCGCGGGTAGGACAGCAGGCCGAGGCGCGCGCCGAGGGCGATCGGCAGCCCATAGGCGATCACGGTACCGGACATCAGGAGGAAATAGACGAGGGAACGCAGCAGGATCATGAGGTGTTCCGTTAGGTGGTTGTGAACCGTATCTCTCGTCGGAATGAGTTCATTCCCATGACTTGGCGGTGACGGTGTATTTCAGGAGCGCACGTCCGCAAGCAGCGCATCGACCGCTTCGGCAAGGTCGTCGAACACCGGAACACTGGCGAAGTGGGGCTCTTTTTGCAAGGCTTGCTCGGTCAGGCGCCCCTTGCCGGTGCGCACCAGGATCGGCGTCGCGCCGGCCTCGCTGGCGGCGATCAGATCGCGCAGGCTGTCGCCGATCGCCGGCACGCCGCGCAGCGAAACATTCAGCCGATCGCCGATGCCGAGGAACAGCCCGGGCAAGGGTTTGCGACAGCGGCAACCGTCGTCCGGCCCGTGTGGACAAAAGCTGATCAGGTCGATCTGACCGCCGACGCGCGCGAGTTGGTCGTGCAGTTTGCGGTGGATGGCATTCAGTGTTTCGATACCGAACAGGCCGCGCGCGATGCCGGATTGATTGGTCGCCACCGCAACCCGGTAGCCGGCGTGGTTCAAGCGCGCGATCGCTTCCAGACTTCCGCGGATCGGGCGCCACTCGTCGGGTGATTTGATGAAGGCATCGGAATCCTCGTTGATGACGCCGTCGCGATCCAGAATCAGGGTTTTCACGTTGCTGGTTTACTTCATGTCGCGGAACTCGGAAACCCGGACGCGCCCGTTGACGATGCGGGACTGGCGCTGGTCGAGCTTCTCCATCTTATCCCAGAATGCCTGATTCAGATCGAAGTCTTGAGCGATTGCGGTGCCGAGCAACAGGATCAGCAGATCGGCAACCTCCTCGGCCAGCGCCTCGCGGCTCTTTCCCTTGGTGACGCAGGCCGAGATCTCGCCGAGCTCCTCGGCCATCAGCGCGATGCGATAGTTCATCTCTTCGCCACCGTTCTCACGAAACTGGTGTTTGTCATGGAAGGCCTGAACCGCTTCCATCATCTGTTTCCAGGAGTCCTTGGAGGTGGCTGGCTTGTTCATGCGGTACGCTCCAGTTGCAGTCGCGAGATATCGGCGACCCGCAGGAACAAGGCGGCGAGTCGCTTCAGAAGGGCGAAGCGGTTGGCGCGCAGCCCGGGATCCTCGCTCATCACCATGACATCGTCGAAAAAGGCGTCCACCGGCTCGCGCAGCGCGGCGAGGCGCGACAAGCCTTCCTCATAGCGCCCGGCATCGAACAGCGCGCCGACCGCCGATTCCCGTTCGACCAGTTTTCGATACAGGGCCTGCTCGGCGGGCTCGACGAGCCGTTCGGGGTCGACCCGATCGGGAATCGTGTCGCCGGCTTTCTTCAGGATATTGCTGATGCGTTTGTTCGCGGAGGCCAGGCTCGCGGCTTCCGGCAGTTGGATGAAATCCTGTACCGCGCGGATGCGACGGTCGGTATCGGCGGGTACGCTTGGGCGCAGAGACAATACCGAATCGGTGACATCGCCACGGATGCCGCGATCCTGGTAATAGGCGGTGAGACGCTCGAGCGCGTAGGTGAACACCGTCTCGACGCAATCGTCGTTGGCCAGCCCATCCGGATAAGCGCCGGCCGCCGTCGTCAGCAGCTCTCGCAGATCCAGCGACAACGGGGTTTCGATCAGGATGCGCAGTACGCCCAGCGCGGCGCGGCGCAGACCGAATGGGTCCTTGGTGCCGCTGGGTTTCTGATCAATCGCGAAGATTCCGATCAGGGTATCCAGACGATCGGCCAGCGCCAATGCCAGGCCGGTACGGGTCCGCGGCAACCGGTCACCCGAGTGACGTGGCAGATAGACCTCGTTCATCGCCTCGGCGAGTTCTTCCGGCTCGCCATCGCGCAATGCCTGGTAGCGGCCCATGTAGCCCTGCATCTCGGGGAACTCGTAGACCATCTCGGTCATCAGATCGCTTTTGCACAGCTCACCGGCGCGCGTGGCCAGCGCCGGATCGCCGTCGATCTCCGTGGCGATGTGGCGCGCCAGCGCGGCGATGCGCTCGGTTTTCTCATAGAGACTGCCGAGCCGTTGTTGAAACAACACCTGCTTCAGACCATCGCGCAGCGCGGCCAGCGTGGTCTTGCCATCCTGTTCCCAGAAGAAGCGGGCATCGGCCAGGCGCGGGCGAATGACACGTTCGTTGCCGGCGGCGATGACCGCCGGATCACGACTCTCGACATTGGCCACGGTGATGAAATGAGGCAGCAAGGCGCCTTTTTTGTCAACCAGATGGAAGTACTTCTGGTTCTTCTTCATGGTCAGGATCAGTGCCTCGTGAGGCACCTCGAGGAAGCCGCGATCGAAGCTGCCGCCGATGGCCTGGGGCCACTCGACCAGCGCGGTGACCTCGTCGAGCAGGCCCTCGTCGATCACCGCCTCGCCACCGAGCTCGCGGGCGATCTCGACGACCTGACAACGAATGCGTTTGCGGCGTTTGTCGAAATCGGCGAGAACCTTGCCGCGTGTTTCCAGTTGTTCAAGATACTCGCGCGGCGAGGTGATGCGGATTGCGTCCGGATGATGGAAGCGATGCCCGTGCGTGCAGTCGCCGGCCTCGGTATCGAGCAGGGTGCAGGGCACGACCGCTTCACCGTGCAGAAACAACAGCCAGTGAACCGGCCGAACGAACTCGGCCCGCGAAGCGCCCCAGCGCATGCGTTTCGGGATTGGAAGCGAAGTGAGTGCTTGCTCCGCTATGCCAGGCAGAAGTTCCGAGGCCGCTTTTCCCGGCTCCGGGCGCGAGAACACCAGCCACTCGCCTTTCGGTGTCGAGACCCGCTGCAATTGTTCGACCTCGACGCCACAGGAGGCGGCAAAGCCCAGCGCCGCCTTGGTCGGGTGGCCGTCGGCGTCGAACGCCGCCTTGACCGCCGGCCCGCGCCGTTCGATCCGGCTGTCGGGCTGCCGCAATGCAAGCTGCTCGACCACCACCGCGAGGCGTCGTGGGGTGGCCAGGAAATGAGCCTCGCCATGCCGCAGACGTTGCTTGTCGAGGCCGGCGACGAAATGATCGCGCAAGGCCGCGGCGAGCCGCGCGAGCGCAGTCGGCGGCAGCTCCTCGGTGCCCAGTTCGAACAACAGATCGGCGGATTCAGGCATCGGCGGTCTCCGGGTCTCGCGCGGCAGGCAACATCGGGAAGCCGAGCGACTCGCGCCGCTCGTAGTAGGCCTGGGCGACCGCGCGCGACAGCCCGCGCACGCGCAGGATATAGCGTTGACGCTCGGTGACCGAGATCGCATGGCGCGCGTCGAGCAGGTTGAAGGCGTGCGAGGCCTTCAGCATCTGTTCGTAGGCCGGCAAGGGCAGCCCGGCTTCGATCAGCTTCTGGCTTTCGGTCTCGCAATGGTCGAAGAATTGGAACAAGAAGTCGACATCGGCGTGCTCGAAGTTATACGCCGATTGCTCGACCTCGTTCTGATGAAATACATCGCCATAAGTCACCGTGCCCTGTGGACCGTGCGTCCAGACCAGATCATAGACCGAGGCGACGCCCTGCAGATACATCGCGATGCGTTCCAGGCCATAGGTGATCTCGCCGCTCACCGGACGGCAGTCGAGTCCGCCGACCTGTTGGAAATAGGTGAACTGAGTGACCTCCATGCCGTTCAACCAGACCTCCCAGCCGAGACCCCAAGCGCCGAGGGTTGGCGATTCCCAGTTGTCTTCGACAAAGCGGATATCGTGTACCAGCGGATCGATGCCGAGCAGGCGCAACGAACCGAGATAGAGCTCCTGGATCTCCAGTGGCGACGGCTTCATCACCACCTGGAACTGGTAATAGTGTTGCAGCCGGTTTGGGTTTTCGCCGTAACGGCCGTCGGTGGGGCGGCGCGATGGCTGCACATAGGCCGCGTTCCATGGCTCCGGACCGATAGCGCGCAGAAAGGTCGCGGTGTGGAAGGTTCCGGCGCCCATCTCCATGTCATAGGGCTGCAAGATCACGCAACCCTGCCGCGCCCAATAGTCCTGCAAGGCGAAGATCAGCCCCTGGAAGGTGCCGATGTCCGGATGTCGCTCGGTTCTTGCGTCAGTCACAGCTGAACGCTCCCAAAGGCTTGAAAACAGTTGGCTATTCTATACTTGTCGCCCATGAATCTCCGGCCGCTGCGACCGCCCCTCGCACCTGTGGGCGTCGTTGCGGAAACCCGCCATGGAATGGGCTATGACTCGCTTCCGCGCCTGGCCCTGGGCCTCGAAAATCCATGGGCGACGAGTATAACCCGGAGCCAAAACGAATCACAGAGGCGCGGCGCCTTCCGGCAAGGCGATCACGCTTACATTCCATTGACCTGGCAAGACGTAGGGTGTCAAGGCCCGATTGGGCAACGGCGCGTAAAAGAAGCTTGACATCTGCTTATTTTTTGGATCTTTCACTTGAAATATCCAGAATATTATAATATTCTAATACC
>JALVEB010000032.1 GCA_027008705.1 Sedimenticola sp.
CCGGCCGTTCGCGCCCAAGCCGGAGCATTGGGAGCAGGCCGTTGCCGCCTGGCGCGAGCTGCGCAGCGACGAGGGCGCGCGCTTCGATCGCGTGGTGCGGCTCGACGCCAGCCGCATCGCGCCGCAGATCACCTGGGGCACCTCGCCGGAGATGGTCGCGCCGATCGACGGTCGCGTGCCGGACCCGGACGCCGAGTCCGACGCGGTGCGCGCCGAGGGCATGCGCCGCGCGTTGGCCTACATGGGTCTCGCGCCGGGCACGCCAATCCAGGAGATCAAGGTTGACAAGGTGTTTATCGGCTCGTGCACCAACTCGCGCATTGAGGATCTGCGTGCCGCCGCCGAGATCGCGCGGGGGCGCAAGGTCGCGCCCAATGTGCGCCAGGCGCTGGTCGTGCCGGGTTCCGGCCTGGTCAAGCGGCAGGCCGAGGAGGAGGGGCTGGACCGCATCTTCCGCGAGGCCGGTTTTGAATGGCGCGAGCCGGGTTGCTCGATGTGCCTGGCGATGAATGCCGATCGCCTAGAACCCGGCGAGCGCTGCGCCTCCACCTCCAACCGCAACTTCGAAGGTCGTCAGGGGCCGGGGGGGCGTACCCATCTGGTCAGTCCGGCGATGGCCGCCGCCGCCGCCGTGACCGGGCACTTTACTGACGCGAGGAATCTCTGATGGAACCCTTTTCTATCGTTACCGGCGTGGTCGCGCCGCTCGACCGCGCGAATGTCGATACCGACGCGATTATCCCGAAGCAGTTTCTGAAATCGACCAAGCGCACCGGCTTTGGGCCGAACCTGTTCGACGAGTGGCGCTATCTCGACCACGGCGAGCCGGGTATGGACAACAGCCAGCGGCCGCTGAACCCCGATTTTGTGCTCAACGATCCGCGCTACCGCGATGCCCGCATCCTGCTCGCGCGCGACAACTTCGGTTGCGGCTCGTCGCGCGAGCATGCCCCCTGGGCGCTGTACGACTACGGATTCCGTGTCCTGATCGCGCCGAGCTTCGCCGACATCTTCTTCAATAACAGCTTCAAGAACGGCCTGCTGCCGATCGTGCTGCCCGAGGAGCAGGTCGACGAACTGTTCGCGCGGGCCAGCGGGCCCCAGGCGCTGGAATTGCGTGTCGACCTGCCGGAACAGCGCATCCAGGGCGACGGCATCGATCTGCGTTTCGAGATCGACCCGTTTCGCAAGCACTGCCTGCTGGAGGGCTTGGACGACATCGGCCTGACCTTGCAACATGTCGACGACATCCGCGCCTACGAGGAACGCCGGCGGCGCGAAGCCCCGTGGCTTTTTGAATAGGCGGCGCCAGCGGTTATACTCGGCACCTTGCACCAACCCTTTTCCCGCGCGGCGGCGTGGCGGCTCGAGCGCCGCGCCGTCTCGATGTTTTTCAATGGAAACCCGTAGATGAGCAAACAGATACTGATCCTGCCCGGCGACGGCATCGGCCCCGAGATCGTCCATGAGGCGGTCAAGGTGCTGGCCTGCCTGCGAGACGACTTCGGCCTCGATATCGATCTCGACGAGGCCCTCGTCGGGGGTTGCGCGATCGACGCCGCCGGCGCGCCCCTTCCGGAAGCCACGCTGGCGCTTGCGCGCGAGGCCGATGCGGTGTTGCTCGGCGCGGTCGGCGGGCCGAAGTGGGAATCGCTGGATATCGCGATCCGCCCCGAGAAAGGCCTGCTCGGTCTTCGCGCCGGGCTCGATCTCTTCGCCAACCTGCGTCCGGCGATACTCTATCCGCAACTCGCCGATGCCTCGACGCTGAAGCCCGAAGTGGTCTCCGGCCTCGACATCCTGATCGTGCGCGAGCTCACCGGCGGCATCTATTTCGGCCAGCCGCGCGGCGTGCGTACGCTCGACAATGGCGAGCGCGAGGGCTACAACACCCTGGTGTACCGCGAATCGGAGATCGAGCGCATCTGTCGCGTGGCCTTCGATGTCGCCGCCAGGCGAAACCGACGGGTTTGCTCGGTCGACAAGGCCAATGTGCTCGAGAGCACCGAACTGTGGCGCGAGGTCGCGAACCGCGTCGCCGGCGAACAGGCCGACATCGAGCTGAGTCACATGTATGTCGACAACGCCGCGATGCAACTGGTGCGCGCGCCCAAGCAGTTCGATGTGATCGTCACCACCAACATGTTCGGCGACATCCTCTCGGACTGCGCCGCGATGCTCACCGGCTCGATCGGCATGCTGCCCTCCGCCTCGCTCGATGCCGATCGCAAGGGACTCTACGAGCCGATCCACGGCTCGGCCCCGGACATCGCCGGCCGGGGTATCGCCAACCCGCTGGCCACGATCCTCTCGGTGGCGATGATGCTGCGTTACTCGCTCGACGAGCCCGAACTCGCCGCGCGTATCGAGCGGGCGGTCGAGCAGGTGCTCGACGATGGTCTGCGCACGCCCGACATCCTTTCGCCCGGCGCTACCGAGGTCGGCACCGAGGCGATGGGCGACGCCGTGGTCGCCGCGCTTCGCGCGGCGGCGTGATGGGGTTCGCATGCTGAAGCATCGACAGCGCCAAACCGTGGCTTTTTCAATACACTTCGAAAACTTGTTGGAATCCGGACTATGAGCAAATCATTCGATGTCGCTGTCGTCGGCGCGACCGGCGCGGTCGGCGAAACCATGCTGTCGATCCTCGCGGAGCGTGATTTTCCGGTGCGTACCGTTCACGCACTGGCGAGCAGTCGTTCGGCCGGGAAAAAGGTCGCGTTCGGCGATCGCATGATTACCGTCGAAGACCTTGCCGAATTCGATTTCAGCCAGGTTCAGATCGGCCTGTTTTCGGCCGGCGCGTCGATCTCCGATTGGGCCGCGCCGCGCGCCGCCGGAGCCGGTTGCGTGGTGATCGACAACACCTCGCGTTTTCGCTATGAAGACGACATCCCGCTGGTGGTGCCCGAGGTCAACCCGGAGGCGATCGCCGGTTACCGCGCGCGCGGCATCATCGCCAACCCGAACTGCTCGACCATCCAGATGCTGGTTGCGTTGAAACCCATCCATGACGCAGCCGGCATCGAGCGCATCAACGTCGCCACCTACCAGGCCGTCTCCGGCACCGGCAAGGAAGCGATCGATGAGCTGGCCAGTCAGACCGCGCGCCTGCTGAACGGCAAGCCGGTCGAGAGCAAGGTCTATCCGAAACAGATCGCATTCAACGTGCTGCCGCAGATCGATGTCTTTCAGGACAACGGCTATACCAAGGAAGAGATGAAGATGGTCTGGGAGACCCGCAAGATCCTCGGCGATGAGCGCATTCAGGTGAACCCCACCGCGGTGCGGGTACCGGTGTTCTATGGTCATTCCGAGGCGGTGCACATCGAGACGCGCGGCAAGATCAGCGCCCAGGAGGCGCGTGAGTTGCTCGAGAAGGCGCCGGGCGTGCGCGTGCTCGACGAACGCGCGGACGGTGCTTATCCCACCGCCGTGACCGAAGGCGCCGGCAGCGATCCGACCTGGGTCGGGCGCATCCGCGAGGACATCTCTCATCCGCGTGGCCTGGACCTGTGGGTGGTCTCGGATAACGTACGCAAGGGCGCGGCGCTCAACAGCGTGCAGATCGCCGAGATCCTCGCGGCGGACTACCTGTAGCGGAGGACTTCACGGACCGCATGACGGTTTTGGTGTGACAGGAATAAATGGGCTATAGTTCGATAAGCTGACCTCGCGGCTGGATTCGTCCCGGGGGAATGGTGGCCCCGAATAGAAGCAGAATAATCTACTGTTTGCGGGCTTGGAGGGTCGGTGCGCGTCGGTGGAATACCGATGCCGGCCATTGCGCGTCGCCTTCGAAGCGAGCGATCGAGACCGCCAGGGAGCGAGGCGGGTGGCACAATGAAGTCGGGCGGAGGGCAGTGGATCGCCTGTTCAGCCGGGACAGTCAGACAGCACCAACCCCGAAAGCGCGGGGTGTCAACAGGAGATTCTATGATACGCAAGTTGTCCGCGGCCGTTCTATTGGCCAGCGCGCTGACGCCGGTCAGTCTGTATGCGTTGGGCTTGGGGGAATTGCACACGCGTTCCGCGTTGAACCAGCCTTTCAACGGCGATATCGACCTGCTGTCGGTAACAAAGGGGGAGATCGACGGTATCAAGGTCAAGCTGGCCGATCCGAAAGCGTTTTCACGCGCCGGGGTCGAGCGCCCCTATGCCTTGTCCCGGTTGCGCTTCAAGCCGATGGTGCTGCCGAATGGCAAAACGGTCATTCATATCACCAGCAAGGATCCGATCCGCGAGCCCTTCCTGGATTTTCTGGTCGAGGTCAACTGGCCGAGCGGCCGCCTGCTTCGGGAATACACCGTTCTGTTGGACCCGCCGGTCACCCTGGCGCGTCGTCCGGCCCCGGTCGAGAAGGCGCGTGCCGGTGGGCGCGCGAAACCGGTCTCGAAACAGCCGGTTCGGTCCGTCACGCCGCGCACCGGGGAGCGCGTTGGCCCGGTTCGTGCGGGAGACACCCTCTGGGGCATCGCTGAGCGGACCCGTTATCCCGATGTGTCGGTGGAGCAGATGGCCTTGGCCTACTTCGATACCAACCCGCCCGCGTTCAAGGATGGGGACATCAACAAGCTCAAGCAGGGAGCCGAGCTGACCGTCCCGACGCATGAAAAAGCCAGCGAACTCGGACGTCGCGCCGCGCGCGAGCGCTTCCTCGCCGAGGCCAACGCTTGGCGTAACCACGGCGCCGTGGCGGGCCGCGGTCGAGGTGCCAGCTCATCGCCAGGCGGCGGTCACGGGACGGCGAAGCCCAAGCTGGTGATCTCGGCGACCCGGCCCGACGGCCTGGGAGAAGCGGGGGTTGACAACGGCGATACCGAAGCGGCGGTTGCCCGCGTCAAGCAGGAATTGCTGCTGGCGCGCGAGCAGAATGCCGAGATCAAGCTGGAAAACGAGGGCCTGCGGAACCACATTACCGAGCTCGAGGAGCAGCTCGCCAAGCTCACCCGCCTGATTACCCTGAAGAACGAGCAACTTGCCAAGATCCAGGCGGCGCAACTTGGGTTGGAAGGCGGAGAGGCCAAGCCCGCGACCGAGTCGGGCAACGTGATCGACCAGGCGATCGAAGGACAGCGCTCGGAAGCCGCGAGCCAGTCGCCGGAAGGCGGTGAACACCCAGTCGTCGCGGAAACCGCCGAAGCCGGCGCGGAACAAGCCGCCTCGGGCAATGAGTCCATGGCTTCCGCCGGCGGCGGGCAGGAAGGAACCGCCGAAACGAATGCAACCGTCGCTTCCGGGGAGACGGTTTCACCCGGAGAAGCTCCTGTCGGTGAAGCCACGGAACGAGCGGAAGGTGAAGCCACGGAACGAGCGGAAACAGCGGCGTCGGGCGCCAGCGGCGAAACCGTCCCGCCGGCCGGCGAGACGCCTGTCGCGCGGACCGGGACGCCGGCGAAGCGCCAGGCGGAACCCGGCCTGATCCAGAGCTGGCTCGACGATCCGATGAAGCTCGCATTGCCCGCCGGCGGTGTGCTGGCCGCGCTTCTGGGCGTCTGGGCCTTGCTGCGCCGGCGTCGCCGTGGCGAGGACGATCGTGTCGGGCCGGAGAGCATCCTGATCGAGCCGGACCAGGTGCAGGATACCGAGCTGTTGGCCAGTCAGGCCGAGGCGCCGATGACGGGTTCCGTCAACGAGACCTCCTTCCTGAGCGATTTCTCGCCGAGCGAGATCGATGCCTTGCAGGATGAGACCGGAGAGGTCGATCCGCTGTCCGAGGCCGATGTCTACATGGCCTATGGGCGTTACCAGCAGGCGGAGGATCTGATCCGCGATGCGCTGAACCGCAACCCGGATCGTCATGCGCTGAAATTCAAGTTGGCCGAGATCCATTACGCCACGCGCGACACGGCCGCTTTCGAGTCGCTGATCGAAAGCATGGCCGAGGAGGGGCTCGGCGCCGAGAATCCGGAGGGTTGGCAGCGATTGTTGTCGATGGGCAAATCCCTGGATCCGACCCATCCCTTGTTCAAGGACGCCGAAGACCTGCCCGGAGAAGAGGGCGGAACGGGCGGCGATCCGCTCGGTGGCGCGGGGTTGGCCGCCGCCGGGGCCGGGATGGCGGCCGGCGCCGCGGCTTCGAGCGCTGTGGGTCTCGACGCCACGGGTCAGGATAAAGAAGTGGATTCTTCCTCGCGGAGCGCGGTTGCTTCCCGGGATTCCGAGACCCGGGTCAGCAAGCTTGACGACGAAGAGATGCTCGAACTCGACGCGCTCGCCGATGAAACCGGGGATGCCCCGTCGGCGGCGCCGCTCGCGGACGACGACTTCGCCGACCTGATGGATGAAGACAGCATCGTCATCGACCTGCCGGGCGATCTTTCGGCGCTCGGCGACGAGGATTCGATTCTGAAGGCCTCCAGTCTGCACGACAGCCTGTTGGTCGACGAGACGCCGGACGACAAACCCTTCTCACTCGATGAAGTCGACGACTCCTCGCTGATGCTCGATGACGACAGTTTGCTCAAGGAGCTGGATCTGCCCTCCGGCGATGCCAACGAGATGGCCACCGGTGACGCCTCGGTGGATTCGATGCTGTCGACGCTGAGCGAATTCAGCGCCACCGCCGGAGTTGATCTCGAAAAGCTCGACGACACGACCCTGTCGCCGGCCAGCGAGATGCTCGAGTTGGATTCCTCCATCGATGACGACTACGACGAGATCGACGAGGTCAGCACCAAGCTCGATCTTGCCCGCGCCTACCTCGAGATGGGCGACAAGGACGGCGCGCGTGGCATCCTCGACGAGGTCATGGCGGAAGGCGATGATTTCCAGAAGGAAACCGCGCAGAAGATCATCGCCGAGCTGGGCTGAAACGGCACCCGCCGCGTCGACGCTGTGGTAAACTCATGGGGCGCCCCAACGGGCGCCTTTTTTGTTCGCGGAAGATCTGACGCCCCATGCGCCTCGCGGCGGGAATCGAATACGACGGCAGCCGGTTTCACGGCTGGCAGACGCAACCACACGCCCGCTCGGTGCAGGCCTGCCTGGAGCAGGCCTTGGCGCGGGTCGCCGATCATCCGCTGCGGGTGCAATGCGCCGGGCGCACTGACACCGGCGTGCATGCCAGCGCACAGGTGGTGCATTTCGACAGCGAAGCGCGGCGCACGCCGCGTAACTGGCGGCTTGGCGCCAATGTCAACCTGCCGGATGACATCGCGTTGACCTGGATCCGCCCGGTGGACGACGACTTCCACGCGCGTTTCGGCGCCATCGCGCGCGCCTACCGCTATGTGTTGCTGAACCGGGGCAGTCGTTCGGCCTTGTTGCATCGGCGCGTGACCTGGATGCACCGGCCGCTGGACGTGGCGCGCATGAACGCGGCGGCCCGCGCGCTGATCGGCGAGCACGATTTTACCTCGTATCGCGCGCTCGGCTGTCAGGCCAGATCGCCGGTGCGCGAGATCCGCCGCCTGGAATTGCGCCGCCACGGCGATTTCGTCGTGATGGACATCGAGGCCAACGCCTTTCTGCATCACATGGTGCGCAACATCATCGGCGTACTCGCCGCGATCGGACGCGGCGACGAAGACATCGAATGGGCCGGCGAGATCCTCGCCCGCCGCGATCGCGCGCGCGGCGGAGTCACCGCGCCGCCGGACGGCCTGTATCTGACGCGCGTCGACTACCCGGCGCGGTTCGGCCTGCCGACTACGCCGCCGCCAGCCTTCTGGGAGAACGGAGATGCGGGCTAGAACACGCGTCAAGATCTGCGGCATCACCCGGCGCGAGGACGCCGAGGCCGTCGCGCGCGCCGGCGCCGATGCCCTCGGGCTGGTGTTCTATCCGCCCAGCCCGCGACATGTCGAAGTGGAGCAGGCAGCGCGGATTGTGCGGGGTCTGCCGCCGTTCGTCAGTATCGTGGGCTTGTTCGTCAATGCCGATCGCGAGACCATCGACGAGGTGCTGGAGCGGGTGCCGATCGACCTGCTTCAGTTTCACGGCAACGAGTGTCCGGACTACTGCGCCGGTTTCGGCAAGCCCTGGCTGAAGGCGGTCACGATGAAACCGGGCGTCGATCTGAGCGCCGAGGCGCGGCGCTACGCCGGCGCCAGCGCATTGCTCGTAGACAGCCATCGTCCCGGCGTGCCGGGCGGCACCGGCGAGGTTTTCGACTGGCGGCGTATCCCGCCCGAGCTGGCGGGAGGGATCGTGCTCGCCGGCGGCTTGCGTCCCGACAACGTCGCCGGGGCGGTGCGTCTGCTGCGGCCGTGGGCGGTGGATGTCAGCGGCGGTGTCGAACAGGCCAAGGGCATCAAGAATGCCGCCCTGGTCGAGGAATTCATACAGCAAGTGAAACAAGCCGATGAACAAACAGACTGATTACCAGCAGATGCCGGACGAGCGCGGTCACTTCGGTGACTACGGCGGGTTGTTCGTGTCCGAGACCCTGATGGAAGCCCTGGAGGAGTTGCGCGAAGCCTATGAGCGCTACCTGAAGGATGCGGACTTCCTCGCCGAGCTCGATGCCGATCTGCAACACTATGTCGGCCGCCCGTCGCCGATCTATCTCGCTGAGCGCTGGAGTCGCGAACTCGGCGGCGCGCGTATCTTCCTGAAGCGCGAAGATCTCAACCATACCGGCGCGCACAAGGTCAACAACACCATCGGCCAGGCATTGCTCGCGAAGCGGCTCGGCAAGACCCGCATCATCGCCGAGACCGGCGCCGGCCAGCATGGTGTCGCCACCGCCACCGTGGCCGCGCGTCTCGGCCTGGAATGCGTGGTCTACATGGGCGAGGTCGACGTCGCGCGGCAAGAGGCCAACGTGTACCGCATGCGTCTGCTCGGCGCCGAGGTGCGGCCGGTCTCCTCGGGTTCCAAGACCTTGAAGGACGCGTTGAACGAGGCGATGCGTGATTGGGTCACCAACATCGACGATACCTTCTACATCATCGGCACGGTAGCCGGTCCGCATCCCTATCCGGCGATGGTGCGCGATTTCCAGGCGGTGATCGGGCGCGAGGCGCGGGAGCAGATTCAGCGCATGACCGGCCGTCTGCCGGATGCGGCGATCGCCTGCGTCGGTGGCGGCTCCAACGCGATCGGCCTGTTTTACCCCTTTTTGAACGACCCCGGCGTGCGTCTCTATGGTGTCGAAGCGGCGGGCGAGGGCCTCGACAGCGGTCGCCACGCCGCGCCGCTGTGCGCCGGTCGTCCCGGGGTGTTGCATGGCAACCGCACCTACCTGATGGAAGACGCCGACGGCCAGATCATCGAGACCCACTCGATCTCGGCCGGCCTCGATTATCCCGGCGTCGGTCCCGAGCATGCCTGGTTGAAGGACATCGGGCGTGTCGAATATGTCGCCGTTACCGATGACGAGGCGCTGGCCGCGTTTCACGCCCTGACCCGTACCGAAGGCATCATCCCGGCGCTCGAATCCAGCCATGCGCTGGCGCATGCGGCCCGGATCGCACCGGGTCTGAGCGCGGAACAGATTCTCCTCGTCAACCTTTCGGGCCGCGGGGACAAGGATATGCACACGGTCGCCGCGCGGGAGGGCCTGAAGCTGTGAACCACCGACTGAATGAACGTTTCGATGCGCTGCGCGCCAGCGGACGCAAGGCGCTGATCCCATTCGTCACCGCCGGCGATCCGCATCCCGATGTGACGGTGCCGCTGATGCACGCGATGGTCCAGGCCGGCGCCGACGTGATCGAACTCGGTGTGCCGTTCTCTGACCCGATGGCCGATGGCCCGGTGATCCAGAAGGCCTCCGAGCGCGCATTGCAACACCACGTCAGCTTGCGCGACGTGCTCGCCATGGTGCGCGAATTCCGCGCCGAAGACGGGGAGACCCCGGTCGTGCTGATGGGTTACCTGAACCCGATCGAGGTGATGGGCCATGCCGATTTCGCCGCCGCCGCGGCGGCGGCCGGTGTCGACGGCGTGCTGACCGTCGACTGCCCGCCGGAAGAGAGCGCCTCGCTGGTCGGGCCGCTCGGCGAACACCGCATCGCGCCGATCTACCTGCTCGCGCCGACCAGCGACGAACGACGCATACGCAAGATCTGCGCGGTGGCCGAGGGTTTCGTCTACTACGTCTCGATGAAGGGCGTTACCGGCGCCAGCCATCTCGATCTCGACTCGGTGGCCGGGAAGCTCGCCGGGATCCGCCGTCATACCGACTTGCCGCTGGGCGTCGGTTTCGGCATCAAGGATGCCGAAACCGCTGCCGCGATCGGCCGTCTCGCCGATGCGGTGATCGTCGGCAGCGCCCTGGTCCGCTTGGTCGCCGAGAACGCCGATCGTCCTGACGCCATCCCCGGCGCGGTCGGCGAATTGCTGTATTCGATGCGTCAGGCGCTCGACCGGATCGGCGCCGAAGACAGGATTTGCTAATATACACTCGTTGCCCATGACTTTTCGGTCACTGCGACCGCCCCTCGCAACCGCCGTAGCCGGTTCCGCGGTACTTGAACCGGCCTACGGAGGTGGAAATGGGCAAGCAGGATGCCAAGTCGTTGATTTTTTTCGTGGTCTGGGGTGATGTCACCCCGCGTCATGAGCGCTGGCCGAGTAGTTAAGATCAAACAAGCGAGACAGGAACGACGCCGATGAGCATGAGCTGGTTCGAGAAACTGATGCCGAGCCGCATCCGCACCGAGAGCAGCACCAAGAAAGCGGTGCCGGAAGGACTGTGGGCCAAGTGTCCGGGCTGCGGCGCGATCCTGTATCGCGCCGAGGTCGAGCGCAACATGGACGTCTGTCCGAAGTGCGACTACCACAACCGGATCGGCGCGCGTCGGCGTCTGGATCTGTTTCTGGACCCGGAACCGCGCGAGGAACTCGGCGCCGGGCTGACGCCGACCGATCCGCTGAAGTTCAAGGATTCGAAGAAGTATAAGGATCGTATCGCCCAGGCGCAGAAGAAGACCGGCGAAAAGGACGCGCTGATCGCGATGCAGGGGCGCGTCAACGGGCTCGATCTGGTCGCCTGCGCGTTCGAGTTCGGCTACATGGGCGGCTCGATGGGGTCGGTGGTCGGCGAGCGCTTCGTGCGCGCGGTGAACCGCTGTCTGGAACTGCATATCCCCTTGGTCTGTTTCTCGGCCAGCGGTGGCGCGCGCATGCAGGAATCGTTGTTCTCGCTGATGCAGATGGCGAAGACCAGCGCGGCGCTGAAGAAGCTCTCCGACCGTGGCATCCCGTTCATCTCCGTCATGACCGATCCGACGATGGGCGGGGTATCGGCCAGCCTGGCGATGCTCGGCGATCTGAACATCGCCGAGCCGAAGGCGCTGATCGGCTTCGCCGGCCCGCGGGTCATCGAACAGACCGTGCGCGAGACCCTGCCGGAGGGCTTTCAGCGCAGCGAGTTTCTGCTCGAGCATGGCGCCATCGACGCGATCATGGACCGGCGCGAGATGCGCAACCGGATTTCGTCGTTGCTGGCGCAGCTGCTGCGCAAGCCTCCGCTGGAACCGGTGACGCCGGCCCCGGCCGCCGCGGTCGCGGCCGCGGAGCGCGACACGGGCAGCGAAACCCCGCCGGAAACGCCCGACGCGCAATGAGATTCGATACCCTGGCCGGCTGGCTGGAATGGCAGTCCAGCCTGCATCCGGCCGCCATCGACCTGGGTCTGGAACGGGTCGCCGAGGTCTGGCGGCGCCTCGGCGGGCGCATCGTCTGCCCGCTCGTGACCGTGGCCGGGACCAACGGCAAGGGCTCCAGCGTGGCGATGCTGGACGCGATCTGGCAGGCTGCCGGCTACCGCGTCGGCAGCTTCAGCTCGCCTCACCTGATGCGCTACAACGAGCGCATCCGGCTCGATGGCGAACCGCTCTCCGATGCCGCCATCATCGAGGCCTTCGCGCGTATCGATCGCGCCCGGGGCGACCTCTCGCTGACCTATTTCGAATTCGGCGCATTGGCCGCGCTGGATTGTTTCGCGCGCGCGCGGCCCGATGTCGTGGTTCTCGAGACGGGGCTCGGCGGGCGGCTCGACGCGGTCAACATCGTGGATGCCGATGTCGCGCTGATCACCGCGATCGGTCTCGACCACACCGAGTGGCTCGGTGAGGATCGCGACCGGATCGCGCGCGAGAAGGCCGGCATCCTGCGCGCCGGCCGCGCGGCGGTCTGTTCCGACCCGCAACCGCCGGCTGGCTTGCTCGAACAAGCCGCGCGGCTGGATGTTCCGCTGCGTGTCTATCGGCGTGACTTCGACGCCACGCCGAACCCGGGCGGCGGGTGGCGCTGGAGCATGGAAGGACGTCGGCGCGAGGCGTTGCCGCTGCCGGCGCTGCGCGGCGACTACCAGCTTCAGAACGCTGCCGGAGCGCTCGCGGTAACCGAACTGTTGGGCGGGCGCCTGCCGCTCGAGACCGCCGCGATTCGCGAGGGACTGGCTTCCGTCTCCCTGCCGGGGCGTTTCGAGGTCCGCCCGGGCCGCCCGACCCTGATCCTCGATGTCGCCCACAATACGCAAGCGGTCGCGGCGTTGCGCGATACCTTGCGTCGCTACCGCTGTCGCGGGCGCGTGCTCGCGGTGTTCTCGGCGCTGCGCGACAAGCGTCTCGGTGAGATGATCGCGCGGATCGACGATCGGATCCACCAATGGCACCCGGCCGGGCTGGAAGGGCCGCGAGGGCTGGATGGAAAAACCGTCGCGGCGGCAGTGGCGCGACATGCCCATGGGCGACGCGCGCCGCCCCGCGAGCGGGTTTCCGAAGCCCTGGGCGACGCCCTCGCGGAGGCGCGGGATGACGACTGCATCCTGGTGTTCGGCTCCTTTCTCAGCGTGGCCGCGGCATGCCGGGCGCTGGAAGACCATGATGGCCAGGCCCGCCGGACGATGACACCAGAGCATGATGGACGATAGATTAAAGAAACGCCTGATCGGCGCGGCGGTATTGATGTCTTTGTTGATCATCTTCGTGCCGATGCTGATCGAGAAGGGACGGATCGACAACCGCATCGATGAGCATGCGATCCCGCCGCGTCCGGAGGTCGAGTTCCCGCCGGTGCATCTCGACCTGCCGCAGCCGCCACCGGAGGCCGCGCGAGTCGGACCGCGGCCGTCCGCGCCGCCGTCGAAACCGTCGGCTCACTCCCGGGCGGCGTCGAGCAAGCCAGCGGCGGCGAAAGCCAACGCTCAGGGGCGCGATCGACGGCCCAACGCCTGGGTGGTACAGGTCGCCAGCTTCACCGACAAGGCGCGCGCCGAGCGTCTTGCCGCGCGCCTGCGCAAGGCCGGGTTCAGCACCTTCATCAGTCGCGCCTGGGTGAAGGGCGCGCGGCGCTACCGGGTGCGCGTCGGCCCCGAGTTGGATCTCGATCGCGCGCGCCGCATCGCGCGCGCGATCGAGCGCAAGGTCAAGCTCAAGGGCCGCGTGCAGCGGCATCGTTGAAAGCCGGGCGACATGGCTGCGCGCCGCCGAGCCACAGGGCGGTATTCACGGCCTTTCCCCGAGCCGAAGTCACTCCGGCCGAAACTCGATGACGGGACCCTGAGCGCGATTGTCCAGGCGTTGCATCGAAGCGCCATGGGTGAGTAGTCACCAGTCTGTTAAGATGGGGTATCCGCACACCCGGAGGGGACAATGAACAGACAATGGCTCGCGGCGCTGCTCGGCGCGCTGATGACAAGCCCGGCCAGCGCGCTGGATTACGATCAACTCTATATCTTCGGCGACAGCCTGAGCGACGCCGGCGCCTATGTCGGCCGGCCCGACGCCGGCAACGGCCAGCGCTTCACCACCGATCCCGGGCCGGTCTGGGTGGAGACCCTCGGCGCCGGTTTCGGCGTGGCGGTACGCGCCAACAACCCGGACAATCCGAACACCTCGCCGCAGGGCAACGACTACGCCCAGGGCGGCGCGCGCGTCGACGACCCACAAGGGATCGGGCAGAGTCCGTCTCCGCTCGCCGCGCAGCCGATCACCATCCAGGTGCAAAACTATCTCGCGACTCACCCGCGCGCCGACGAGAATGCCTTGTACGTCGTCTGGGGCGGCGCCAACGATGTCTTCGCCCAGGCCGCGGCGGCCGCCGCCGGCGCGCCGGCCGAGCAGATCAGCGCCAGTCTCCAGGCCGCCGCCGGCAAGCTCGACGAGCAGATCCAGCGGCTTGCCCAGAGCGGCGCGCGCGCGATCGTCGTGCCGACGCTGCCGGACATCGGCCAGACCCCGGCAACGCTGCTGACCGCGATCCAAAGCGCCGGCGCCGGCAACCCGAACCTCGCGACCGCGCTCGGCGCGGCGACGCTGGCGCTGCGGGCCCCGGCGACCACGCCGGCGCAACAGCAGGCGGTGCGCGACAACGCGTTGGCCACCGCCGCCCAGGTGCTCGGCGTGCCGGTCGCTTCGCTGCGCGGCGCGGCGGCACAGGTCGGCGGCGGGCTAAGCCAGTTGTCGGATGGCTTCAACCGCGCGCTGGCCTTCGCGTTGTCACGCGGCACCGCCAACGTGGTCACGCTGGACATGACCGCGTTCTTCGCCGAGGCGCTCGCCGATCCCGCTGGCTTCGGCTTCACCAACGTCACCGGCACGGCCTGCAACACCCCGTCATCGTTGCCCTGTACCGGCGCCGAGCTCGCCGCGCCGGGCGCCGAGCGCGCCTTTCTGTTCGCCGATGGCGTGCATCCGACGACGGCCGGGCATGACGCCATCGCCGCCTATGCGCGCTCGGTGCTCGAGGCTCCGGGGCTGGTATCGACGCTGCCGCACGCGGCCTATGCCCTCGGGCGCGGTTTTCTGCAAGGCTTGCAAACCCAGATCGGCCTGACCGACGGGGCCGCGGTCGGGACCTGGTCGCCGTTTGCGATCGCCGGTTTCCAGAGCCATGATTTCGACGATCGCGCGGTGGGCGGCTGGGATGCCGACAGCGATACCCAGACCATCGGCGGCACCTATCGCATGGATGCGAACTGGACCTACGGCGTCGCCCTCAGCCGGTTGGCCAGCGACACCAGTTGGGGCCGCCAGGGCGGCTTCGACTACCGCGGCATCTATGGCACGGTATTCGCCCACTATCGGGATCCGCGTTATTTCGCCGATCTGATCGGCAGTTTCGGCAACGGGCGTTATGACAATATCCGCCGCCATGTCGGTTTTGGGCGCGATCCTTCCGGCGATACCGACGGCACCCATTTCCTGATCGCCGCGAATGCCGGCCTGACGCTGTGGCGGAATGAACGCTTCGCCGTCGGGCCGCTGTTCGGCCTGGTCTATCAGAACGTCACGGTCGACGGCTACGGCGAGGACCGCGCCACCGGGTTGCGCTACTCCGATCAGTCGATCGAGGCGCTGAACGGCGAGCTCGGGCTGTTTCTGGACTACCGCGCCAGCCAGCGTCTGAAGCTCAACGCCGCGTTGGTGCGGGAGCAATCGTTGTCGGACGATTCCAGCACGCTCGATGCGCGCGCCCGCGGCACCTCGGCGAGCGGTTTTCGCACACAGAGCGTCGGTATCGACGACGGCTTGTGGCGGATCGGGCTCAGCGCGGGCTACGCGATCAGCCCATCGATCAGCGCGACGCTGGACTACAGCTACCGCAAAGGGGACTCCCTGGCCGAGACCCATGTTCTGAATCTGGGTATCCGTGTCAGCCTGTAGAGAACATGCCGAGCATCGGCGGGGAGAGAATCATGTGGAAGGCGTTCTTTGGCGAACTCGGCGGCGGCCGTCTCACGCGCCTGCAATACCTGGGCTACTCGGTGCTGCTGAACCTGATCCTGTTTGCCATCGTGATCGGCGTGACCCTGCTCGCCGGCGGCCTGGAGCAGGCCGGTGACGACCCGGCGGCGATGCAGCGCCAGCTGCTGGAGCGCTTCGGCGCGGTCGGCATGTCGTTGATGACGGTATTGTTCTTCCTCCTTCTGTTCGCCGGTCTGAACCTGATGGCGAAGCGTCTGCGCGACATGGGGCTGCCGGGCTGGCCGGGCGTGCTTGGCGTGATGATCGTGAGTCTGATCCTGGCGATGGCGTTCGGTGGCGGCGCGCCGGCCGGTGGCGCGATGCCGCCGGCGATGAGCCTGATCCAGCTTGCGATCCTGGCCTTTTTGTTGCTCGTGCCGGGCAACGCTTTCGGTGGCGGCAGGCCGAAGGATGGCCCGGGGGATGGTTCGAGGCCGGGCGACGGCCAGATGCTCGGTTGAAGCGTTCGTCCGCGGGCCGGGGTGGCGTCAGCCCGGAAGAACGCCGGGAGTATACTCGTCGCCCATGAGTTTTCGGCCACTGCCGTCGCGTTCGCGACAAACGGGCGTCGAGTCGGTGTGTCCGGATTTTGCCGCTGTTTCCGGGGTCTGATAGGATGGCCCGTCCAAGCTCCGAATATGGCAGACGATGATCAAAGTGCTGTTGGTCGATGACCACGACCTGGTGCGAACCGGGATCAAGCGTATTCTGGAAGGGACTTCGGACATTACCGTGCTGGGCGAGGCGGACAGCGGCGAAGAGGCGGTGCGTTTCGTGCGCCGCGAGCCGCCCGACGTGGTGCTGATGGATGTGCGCATGCCGGGCATGGGCGGGCTAGAGGCGACGCGCAAGATCCGTCTCATCGACGAGCGCATCCAGGTGATCGCGCTGACGATGCTCCAGGAGCAGCCGTTTCCGGCGCGGCTTCACGAGGCCGGCGCGCTCGGTTACCTGACCAAGGGTTGCGATGCCAATGAGCTGCTGAACGCGATCCGCACCGTGCATCAGGGTCGCCCCTATCTCGACCGCGAGGTGGCCCAGGCGATTGTTCTCGCCGACCTGAACGGCAGGAACAAGGGACCGTTCGACGGGCTTTCGAATCGCGAGATGCAGGTCATGTTGATGATTACCCAGGGGATCGGTAACCAGGAGATCGCGGATACCCTGTGTCTCAGTCCGAAGACCATCTCGACCTATCGCCATCGCCTGTTCGAGAAGCTGGATGTTCACAACGATGTCGAACTGACCCATCTCGCGATCCGCCACGGCCTCAGCGGAGATCCAACCGAGCAATGAACGGTTTCGATCCCGCCTGCCGGCGTTGTCCCCGCCTGGCCGGCTTTCTCGAGGAGCTGCGCGCGCGCCATCCCGGCTATCATTGCGCCCCGGTGGCGCCGTTCGGCGCGCCACGTCCGGCCCTGCTGGTGGTGGGCCTCGCGCCCGGTCTGCATGGCGCCAATCGCACCGGACGGCCGTTTACCGGAGACCATGCCGGCATCCTGCTCTACGAAACCTTGCATCGTCATGGCTTCGCCAGCGCGCCACAGTCGCTCGCCCGGGACGACGGCCTGGTGCTGCGCGACTGCGCGATCACCAATGCCGTGAAATGCCTGCCGCCCCAGAACAAGCCGAAGGCCGCCGAGATCAATCGCTGCAATCCTTTTCTGCGCCAGGAGCTGGACGCGCTGCAAGCCGGCGCGGTGGTATTGGCGCTCGGCACGATCGCGCACAAGGCGGTGATCGCCGCGTTCGGTTTGCGCCAGGCGGCGCATGGTTTCGGCCATGGCGCCGAGCATGCCTTGCCGGATCGGCGCGTGTTGCTCGACTCCTACCATTGCAGCCGCTACAACACCCAGACCCGGCGCCTGACACCGGCGATGTTCGACCGGATCTTCGCCCGCGCCAGGACGCTGATCGACGCGCAATGAATGCCCCCGCCTTCGACCACAAGGCCTTTCTGCGCACCCTGACCCACCGTCCCGGCGTCTACCGCATGCTCGACGCCGACGGCGAGGTGCTCTATGTCGGCAAGGCCAAGGACCTGAAGCGGCGGGTTTCGAGTTACTTCAGCCGCTCGCTGAACCGGCGCATCCAGCGCATGGTGGCGCGGATCCGCTCGATCGAGGTCACCGTCACCCACACCGAGGCCGAGGCGCTGCTGCTCGAGGCCAACCTGATCAAGTCGCTGAAGCCGCGCTATAACGTGCTGCTGCGTGACGACAAGAGCTATCCCTCGGTGTATCTTTCGGACGATCCCTTCCCACGGGTCGCCTTCCACCGCGGCGCGCGCAAGCGGCCGGGACGCTATTTCGGTCCCTATCCCAGCGTGCGCGCGGTGCGCGAGACGCTGCACATCCTGCAAAAGCTGTTTCGTGTCCGCCAATGTGAAGACAGCGTCTATCGCAACCGCTCGCGGCCCTGCCTGCAATACCAGATCGAACGTTGCTCCGGCCCCTGCGTCGGCCTGATCCCGCAGCAGGATTATGCGCGCGACGTGGCCGACACGATGCGTTTTCTCGACGGCAAGACCACCCACATCATCGACGATCTGGTGGAGCGCATGGAGCAGGCCTCGGCGGCGTTGGAATTCGAACGGGCCGCGCGTCTGCGTGACCAGATCGCGGCGTTGCGGCGGGTGCAGGAGAAGCAATACGTCAGCGGAGAACAGGGCGATCTCGATATCGTCGCCTGCCATCTCGCCGGCGACAGCGCCTGCGTGCAGGTGTTCTTTCTGCGCAACGGCCGCAACCTTGGGAACAAGGCGTTTTTCCCGCGCCTGCCGCGCGGCGTCGACGAGGGTGAACTGTTGTCCGCCTTCATCGCCCAGTTCTATGCCGACAAACCGGTGCCGCCCGAGCTGCTGAGTTCCCACGAACCGGCCCAGCGCGAGCTGCTCGAAACCGCGCTGGCGCAGCGCGCCGGGCGCAAGGTAAGCATCCGCCACCGCCTGCGCGGTCAGCGCCGCCATTGGCAGAGGATGGCCGTGAACAACGCCAGGCTGGCGCTCGAGGCGCGTCTTGCCAGCCATGCCGGCATGCGTCACCGGCTCGAGGCGCTGCGCGAACTGCTGGGCCTGGACGAAGCGCCGGAGCGCATGGAATGCTTCGACATCAGCCACACCAGCGGCGAACTGACCGTGGCTTCCTGTGTGGTGTTCGACCGGGACGGGCCGTTGAAATCAGATTATCGTCGCTTCAATATCCAGGGGATTACCGCCGCCGACGACTACGCGGCGATGCGTCAGGCGCTGCAACGCCGCTATGCGCGCATCCAGAAGGAAGATGGCGTGTTGCCGGATGTCCTGTTCATCGACGGGGGCAAGGGGCAGCTCGGCGTCGCGCGCGAGGTCCTCGCCGAGCTCGGCATCGATCAGCTGTTGTTGGTCGGCGTCGCCAAGGGGCCGGATCGCAAGCCCGGCATGGAACAGCTGTTCGTCGGAGAGGATCCCCGGCCGCGGCTGCTGCCCGGTGATTCTCCGGGCTTGCACCTGATTCAGCAGATTCGCGATGAAGCGCATCGCTTCGCGATCACCGCCCACCGCCAGCGGCGCGGCAAGCGCGCGCGCGGCTCCACGCTGGAAGAGATCCCCGGCATCGGGCCGAAGCGTCGCCGTCGCTTGCTGAACCAGTTCGGCGGTCTCGGCGAACTCGCCGGCGCCGGGGTTGAGGACATCGCGCGCGTCGACGGCATCTCACGCCGCCTCGCCGAGCAGATCTACGCTCATTTTCATGGCGAGGGTTGAGCGCGGTGCTTTCGACAAGGCTTCTGGTAAGATAGGGCGGCCGAAGCTTCATGGGCGACGGATAGAGACCGTCCCTCTCGACCGGGAAAAGCGCTTGAACATCCCCAATCAATTGACATTGCTGCGCATTCTGCTGGTGCCCGTCATCGTCGTGGTGTTCTACCTGCCGTTGTCCTGGGCGAGCCGGCTCTCGGCCTTGGTGTTCGCGGTCGCGGCGCTTACTGACTGGCTCGACGGCTACCTCGCGCGGCGCTGGGGGCAGACCTCGCCGTTCGGCGCCTTTCTTGACCCGGTGGCCGACAAGATCATGGTCGCGGTTGCGCTGATCCTGCTGTTGCAGGCCGATCCCAACGTTTGGTTGACCTTGCCGATCATCATCATCATCGGACGCGAGATCACGATTTCGGCGCTGCGGGAATGGATGGCCGAGCTGGGTTCGCGCACCACCGTCGCGGTGTCTTTTATCGGCAAGCTGAAGACCGCCGCGCAGATGGGCTCGATCATCGCGATGCTGTGGCGGGACGAGTTCCTCGGCCTGCCGGTCTACCGCATCGGCGTGGTGCTGTTGTATGTCGCCGCCGCGCTCACCTTGTGGTCGATGTCGATCTACCTGAAAGCCGCCTGGCCCCTGCTGTCACCGCGGGCACGACCGGTTGCCGGGGAAAAGCCGCGGCAAAGCGATATGGGCTAGTCGCATACCTCACCAGGTCGTATAGTGGCCCGCTATTGTCTGGGTAGCAGTTTATACTCGTCGCCCATGAGTTTTCGGTTTTTCGAGGGACGACCGCGGTGGCCGAGCATTCATGGGACGAGTATATATTCTTGGGAGTCGGCCTGTACGAATGGAACGGCCTGTTCCATGTTGGACCGGTCGGGAGGAGGGCATCATGAAGAAGCAGCGGCGACCCCGGGTCGGTATCGCGCTCGGCAGTGGTTCGTCGCGCGGCTGGGCGCATATCGGCATCATCCAGGCGCTTGGCGGGATGGGCATCGAGCCGGAGATCGTTTGCGGCTGCTCGGTCGGCGCGGTGGTCGGCGCGGCCTACGCGGCCGGCAATCTGGCGCGCTTCGAGGAGTGGGTGCGCTCGTTGAATCGTGCCGGGCTGGCGCGGTTCATCGATGTCAATCTGTCGTTGAACGGCTTTATCGACCAGCCGCGTTTGCAACGTTTCTTCGACAAGTATGTATGCCCGGGCGAGACCCGATTCCGCGACCTCGACAAAACCTTCGCCACGGTCTCGACCGATCTCGTCACCGGCAAGGAGGTGTGGTTCACCGACGAGAAAGTGCTGGAGGCGGTATGGGCCTCGATGGGCCTGCCCGGCCTGTTTCCACCGATTCAATATCGCGGGCGCTGGTTGGTTGATGGCGGGTTGGTCAATCCGGTGCCGGTGTCGCTGTGCCGCGCGCTTGGCGCCGATATCGTCATCGCCGTGAATCTGAATGGCGACGTGGTCGGCAAGCATTTCGTCCGCCGCGAGTCGGAAGAGGACGATGATCTGGACGACGAAGAAGGCATGTTCGCCTCGTTCCGACGCACCGTCAGCGCCTATTCGCAGAGCCTGTTCGGGCCGCCGGACAATACCGAGGAGCCGCCGGGCTTGTTCGAGGCGATCTCCGGCTCAATCAACATCACGCAGGATCGCATCACCCGCAGCCGTCTCGCCGGAGACCCGCCGGATATCCTGTTGTCGCCGAAGCTGGCGCATATCGCGCTGATGGAATTCTACCGTGCCGACGAAGCGATTGCCGAGGGCCGGGCCTGTGTCGAGCGCCTGCGCCCGGAGATCGAGCATGTGCTGCGGAATGCCTTGATTCGTTAGCGGATGCCGGGCGATGACTGTAGATTGTTTTTCTGGCCGGCGGTCCGTCACCGGTCCGGTTGTTCTTACCTGCAAATGAAAGGAGAAATCGCCATGTCGATTGCCAAGGTCACCGAGATTATCGCCACCTCGCCGAAGAGCTTCGACGATGCGGTGCGCAAGGGTATCAAGCGCGCCACCAAGACGTTGAAGAACGTGCGTGGCGCCTGGGTCAGCGACCACAGCGTCCGGGTCAACAAGAAGGGCGAGATCGATGAGTACAAGGTACGGATGAAGGTCACCTTCGTGCTGAAGGATTGAGGGCTTCGGGCCGCTCTTCGGCTCTGTCATGATCCGCGGCGCACCGGGCCGATTGTCGGACGTTGAACTTCGACGCGGTTTCCGGTCTAATCCCTTGCTATGTCGAAATCCCCCGGACGCATTCTGGCCCTGCTGCTCGCCTGCCTGATCGGCTTCTCGCCGGCGCGGGCGGCTTGGCAGGGCTTGGCGTCTGCTTCCGTCGCGTCGGAAGAGGCGCGCTCCGCCTCCCATCACTCGATGGACGGGCGTCATGCGGCCGGGCCGTCCGCGCCCGCCTGCCAACACTGCAAGGCCGCTGACTGCTGTGGCGGCAGCCATTGCCTGGCCGGTCATTGCGCGGTGTGCGTCGCGATGCTGCCGGTCACGCTGCGCCTGCCGCCGGTCGCCGGTGCCAGCACGCGCGCCGAATTCTCGCCCATGATGCCGTTGTCCGGCATCGTCTTCCCGCTGTATCGTCCGCCCCGGGGCTGAATCCTCCTGTTGCGCGAGCGCTTCCGGCGTTGGCTGGGGCGTGCTTGCGCCTGTCCAAACGATTCACTCAAGCAATTTCATCGGGGATCCGCGCGATCCGGTCTCCGATGCAGGGGAACAGCATGCAAGACAAGAGTATTCCATATGCCTCCGATATCGATTCCGGGCGACGGCGTTTCGTCACCGGAATCGCCGCGGGCGGGGCCCTGGCCGGGCTGGGTCTGGCCGGAAAAGCCTTTGCCGAAACCCGCCCGTCGAACGGCCCGGTGACGCTGCGCGGCACCCGCTTCGAGCTGTCGATCGAGCCGACGCTGGTCAATTTCACCGGCCGTTCGCGGGTCGCCACGGCGGTCAACGGCAGCGTCCCGGCGCCGCTGTTGCGTTGGAAAGAGGGCGACCAGGTCACGCTGAACGTCACCAATCGCCTCGCCGAGGACAGCTCGATCCATTGGCATGGCATCATCCTGCCGAGCGAGATGGATGGCGTGCCCGCTATCAGCAACGGTTTTCATGGCATCAAGCCGGGGGAAACCTTCCACTACCGATTCGATGTCGCGCAGAGCGGCACCTACTGGTATCACAGCCATTCCGGTTTTCAGGAGCAGACCGGCACCTACGGGCCGATCGTCATCGACCCGATCGAGCCGGAGCCTTTCTCTTATGACCGCGACTACGTCGTCATGCTGTCGGACTGGAGCGACGAGAACCCGGCCGACATCTACCACAAGCTGAAGAAGCTCAGCGACTACTACAACTTCCGCGAACGCACAGTGGCGGACCTCTTCTCCGAGATCCGCGAGAAGGGCATCCGGCGGGTCTGGAACGAGCGTGCGATGTGGAACCAGATGCGCATGAGCGATCGCGACATCTCCGACGTCACCGGATACACCTACACCTTCCTGATGAACGGTCATCCCCCGGCCGGGGGATGGACCGGCCTGTTCCGGCGCGGCGAGAAGCTGCGCCTGCGCTTCATCAACGGCGCGGCGATGACCTTCTTCGATGTCCGCATCCCGGGTCTGACGATGACCGTCGTCGCCGCCGACGGCCAATACATCGAGCCGGTCAGCGTCGACGAGTTCCGCATCGGCGTCGCGGAAACCTACGATGTCATCGTCGAGCCGAAGGACGATCGCGCTTATGCCGTCTTCGCCCAGGCGATCGACCGCTCCGGCTATGCCTTCGGCAACCTGACCCCGGATATCTCGCTGAAGGCCGGAGTGCCGGAGATGGATCCGGCGCCCCTGTTGTCCCATACCGATATGGGCATGGGCATGATGCACATGGGGCATGGCGGCATGAACCATGAGATGGGCGGGATGACTCACGACATGAGCGGCATGGGGCACGCGATGCCGGGCATGGGCGCAACGGCCCCCGAGGCCCGGCCCGGCAAGCCGTCGATGGGGAGCGGCAAGGCCGGTTTCGGCAGCCGCCGGCCCGTCGTGCACGCGCCGACCGAGTATGGCCCGCAGGTCGATATGCGCGCCGATGGCGCGGCCTATCGCCTCGACGATCCCGGCGTGGGCCTGCGCCGGCTGAATCGCAAGATCCTGACTTATGCCGATCTGTTCAACCTGCGGAAGACCCCCGATCCGCGGGAGCCGGAGCGAGAGATTCAGCTCCACCTGACCGGCAACATGAGTCGCTATATGTGGTCCGTCAACGGCGTCAAATTCGCCGATGCCGAACCGCTGCGCTTCAAGTACGGCGAGCGGCTGCGCATCACCCTGGTCAATGACACCATGATGAACCATCCGATTCATCTGCACGGCATGTGGTCCGACCTGGAAACCGGCGATCCGGACCGCATACCGCGCAAGCATACCGTCATCGTCCAGCCCGGCGCCAAGATCAGCTACCTGGTGACCGCCGATGCCATGGGAGGTTGGGCCTACCACTGCCATCTGCTCTATCACATGCTGGGCATGTTCCGCAAAGTCGAAGTCGCATGAGGAGCGCCATGATGAAGAAATTCTCAGCTATTCTGGTCTCCCTCCTGTTGACGATCCATCTGGCGTGGGCCGGCGGCATGGAAGACGACCCCTTTCTCGCGATGTTCAAGCTCGACCAGTTCGAATGGCAGGATGCCGAAGGCGCCGACGCCCTGAGTTGGGATGCCCAGGCCTGGTTCGGCAAGGATCTGCACAAACTGTGGATCAAAACCGAGGGCGAGTTCATCGACGGTCAGGCCGAAGACGCCGAAGTCCAGCTGCTCTACAGCCGGGCCATCGCTCCGTACTGGGACCTTCAAGCGGGTTGGCGACGAGATATTCGTCCATCTCCCGAGCGTGACTGGTTCGCGCTCGGCGTCAAGGGGCTTGCGCCGTACTTCTTCGAGATCGACGCTCAACTGTTCGTCGGCGAAGCCGGTCGCCTCGGCGCGCGCTTCAAGGCCGAATACGAACTCCTGTTCACGCAGCGCCTGGTATTGACGCCGGAACTGGAACTGAACTGGTACTCCGGCGATGATCCCGGGCGCGGTCTGGGCAGCGGCCTTTCCGACGCCAGCCTCGGCTTGCGTCTGCGCTACGAAATCCGGCGCGAGTTCGCTCCCTATATCGGCGTTGAATGGTCACGCGTATTCGGCGCCACCGCCGATTTTACCGAGGCGGAAGGCGGCGACATCCAGGATACCCGGCTTGTCGCGGGCATCCGCGCCTGGTTTTAGGCGCATTTTTTGTACCGGACGGGTACACTCGAAGCGGCCTCCCGACGGGAGGCCGAAACCACCGAAAATGAGGAGAACATTCCATGAAAACATCGATTACACAGAGCGCATTGAGCGCGGCCCTGTTGCTCGCCATCGCGGCGGGCACCGCGAACGCCGACGAGGCGGTTTCCGCAGCCAGCGACGCCGCGACCACGGCCGGCCACGCCGCGAATGACGCCGCGCGGGCGGCGGGCGAGCGTGCCGCCGAGGCCGGCGGCGGCCAGGTCGCGAAGCCGGGCATGGGACCTGCCGGCATGCCGATGATGCAGGGCAATATGCCCGGCATGGGGCGCATGGGCATGCCGATGCCGGGCTACATGCCGGGCATGGGGCGCGGGGGCATGCCGATGGGGCGCGGCCCGATGGGTGGAGCGCCGCAAGCGGGCGAGCCCAACGGCGGCAATGCCAACGCGCCGGGCAACCAGGGCATGACGCCTGGCATGGGACGAGGCATGCCGATGCGCGGTCCCGGCATGGGCATGGATCCCCGTCGGATGCGCGCGATGATGCAGATGAAACGCCAGCATATGCAACGCATGGAACAGCACCTCGCCAACATCGAGGCATTGTTGCGGGAGCTGGTGGAGCAGGGCAGGAAATAGGCCGGATCGAACTCGCTTGCTGGTTTCCGCCGCCGGGGCCTGCGCTCCGGCGGTTTTTTTGTGTATAAATACACTCGCCGCCCATGAATTTTCGGCCACTGCGAGCGTCTCTCGCACCCGTGGGGCCAGGCGCGCACGGATTGCGCGATCCCGCTGAATCGCGCGCAAGGTCAACCGATTGCGTTTCGAGGCGTTGTTTCCTGGTGGAGGCGGAGAAGCTGCTCCGCCGATACGGAACCGGGGCCGGCGGGCGGACCGGGTTCCCGTTGGACGATGCGAACGGGGGCGCCGGGGGGATACGGTTCCCCGGAACTCATGGGGGCGGGCGTTTTGATATGGAAGCCTTTCTTGCCGGTGTCGAACGCCGGGCTTTTGTCATGGCGGAACTGGCGACCCACGATCGCGAAGAGGCGCTGGACCTGGTTCAGGACGCGATGCTCGTCTTCGCCAAGCGTTATGCGCGGCGTCCCCGGGAGGAATGGCCGCCCCTGTTCCATCGGATACTGCAAAACCGCATTCGTGACTGGTATCGGCGTCGTCATGGCCGTGGACGCTGGTGGGGGCGCCTGGGTTGGTCGGGTCGGGACGAGGAGGATACCGTCGACCCGATCCAGCAGGCGCCCGACACCCATGCGGTCACCCCGGAACAGGCATTGCAGAACGACGAGACCCGGGAACGCATCGTACGAGCCGTGGGGCGATTGCCGGCACGTCAGCAACAAGCCTTTCTGCTGCGCGTATGGGAGGGTTTGGACGTGAAGCAGACGGCACGCGCGATGGGTTGCTCCAGTGGCAGTGTCAAGACCCACCTGTCGCGCGCGATGGCTGCGCTGAGAAAGGAGTTGGGCGAATGAGCGAATCCTCTTCGGAGGCTGACAAGATGGCGCTGACACGGGCGCTCGACGCCCGTGTCGAAGCGCTCGATGGCGAGGTCCTGGAACGGCTGCGACGCGCGCGTCGGCAAGCGGCGCGACAAGCCGATCGTTCCGTCAAACCCTGGTTTCCTCCTGCTGGTTTGCATTGGGCCGCCGGGGTCGCGGCGTTTGCCGTATTGGCGGTGGGTCTTGGCTTCTGGTGGCAGGCCGCGCGGCAGCCGCTGCCCGCCGCCCTGGACGATCTCGACGTATTGGCCGGCAGCGAGGATCTGAACCTGGTGCGCGACCTGGATTTCTACCTCTGGTTGGAACAGGACGCCGCGCTGGACGAGGGACAGCCGGCGCTCGACAAGACATGAAGCGTGGCCTGGCGGCGGTCTGCATGCTGTTCCCCCTGTCCGCGTTGGGCCAGGAGCCAGCGGATACGCCGGGTATCGAACTGTTGGAATACCTCGGGCAATGGCGGGACGATCCGGATGAGTCGGCGGGATGGACCGATCCGGTGGAACTCTACGCCGCCGGCATGCTGGGCGGGGCGGACGAGTCGCCTCGGCGGGAGTCCGCGCCGGTCACCGACAAGGAGCACGAAGCGCAATGATCCGTCTGCTGATAGTGATGTTGTTGATCCTGGCGTCTCCGAGCCGGGCCGCCGGAACGAGTTGGGGCGATCTCTCCCGCGCGCAACGCAAGGTGATCGGCCTGAGCGAGTCGCGTTGGGAAGCGCTGCCGGCCGCGCGCCGGGAACGCCTGCTGCGTGGCGCCGAACATTGGCTTGGGATGTCACCGGAGGAACGCCGGCGGGCGCGAAGGAACCTGCGCCTGTGGAAGGAGATGACACCCGGGGAACGTCGTTTCGTGCGACGCAAGTTCAAGGAGTATCAGGCGCTCCCCGCGCGGAAGAAGGCGCGCTTGCGCCGCCTCAAGCGCTGGTTCCAGAACCTGCCTCCGGAAAGAAAACGGCGGATCCGCCAACGCTGGCGCCAGGCGAAAGACAAAAAGGCCCTGCTGCGAAAAGGCTTGCATCAGGCGCGGCGCAAGCGCGCCAGACAACCCCGCCCGGCGCAACGGCGGTAGACGCGCGGCTCGCTTGTGAAGAACGCCCCGGCCCGGAAAGAACGGGGCCGGAGTCGGGGTCTTTTCTTGTGCAATCGCAAAACACAATGAAGTATTCGCACGAGGATGGAAAAATGAAAAAACAGATCATCGCAAGCACCCTGTTATTGGCCTCTACCGCTGGGCTGGCCGACTGGGAAGACGTTTGGCGGAACCCCGACCTGAATACCGGCGTCAGCGCCTACCAGGGAGGCCCGGCGCGGGGCTATATCGAGCCGACCTCAACCAGTCTCGATCGTGTCAGCCGGCAAAATCCGGACCTGTACACCGGTCAGGATCTCGCGAACGCAGTGGCGATTCCGGGCTTTTCCGGCCCCACCTCGCTGGACGTATTCGTTGCCGGCAATGCCGATAACTACTCCGGCGCGCCGGAACGGGGCATCGTGGTCGACGATCGCGGCGGGATGCTCGGGCAGAACCGCTGAGAACCACCAGGCGAGACGGTCAACCTTGAAGGAACCGCCTCAGCCTGGTCGGGTTCTGGGCGCCCAATGCGACTCCTTCCACCCGCCCGTCGCGAATCATGACGAAGGTCGGGGTCGCGCGGATGTTCAAGCGGGCGGCGGCTTCCGGTTCCCGCTGGACGTCCAGCTTCCCGATCGCCAGACCCTCGGCGATCATTTCATCGATCCGTGGGCTGATCGCCTTGCACGGCCCACAGTTCGGGCTGAACGCATAGACGATCACCGGACGGCGGGGGTCCAGCCGGCTCAGGCTGCCCGGCAGGCGGTCGATGCGCCCCCCCTTCATACGGCGCGCCTGGTACTGGATCCAGGCGGCGTTCAGCGCTATTGCAAGCACAAAGGCGATAATCAGATAGACGTACCAAGGCATGTCGGATTCCTGCTCGCTGTAACGAACGGGGATGGTAACAGACCCTTGGATTCGCCGGGTCTTTTTCCTGTTAATGTGAAAATACAGTAGCCACTCAGCCAACCAGCGGAAATGATATTCATCAGGCAAGGCGTAGGCCCGGTCAAGCGCAGCGGATCGGGCAGCGGCGCTGCCAAATTGATGATTTTCATGATCTGGGGTGACGCCACCCCGCGTCATGAGCGCTGGCCCGCATTTCTCACCATCTACTGCGACGACCCAATGGCCCCCCCTGGCTGGCTTTCGCCCGGTCGAAGTGCTCGACATCGTGTCGGCTATGCCTGCGCGCGCCTCGGTCGCGAAAGCCAGCCATGACGCACCCTGCATCCGTCTCGCTACGAACGCTGGTGAGAAACCCGGGCAAGGCGAAAAAAGCGAGGGCGATTCCAGCGCCGCTTCAGCTGAGCAGCAGCGAGACCGCGCGGGGCGTCCAATGGTCGTCGCCGAGCGCCGGGCGGCGCAGATCGTTCCACAAGCGGGCGATCTGTTCCAGCGACAGCGCGTTATCCTGAAACTCCCGTGCCTCGCGCCGCAGCGAGGCGAGGTAGTCCCGGTTACCGACCAGCTCGATCAGTTGTTCGATGCCCGCCAGCGTATGGCCACGGCTGCGCAGCGCGTCCAGCGCGTCTTCCAGCGACCGTTCCGACAGCAGACTTCGCGCGAGCGCGCGCAAGGCTTCGTGGTCGTCCCGCGACTGGATGGGCGGCGTCAGTTCGGGCGGATTGGCGAACAGGCGGCGCATGTCGCCGACCACCTTGATCGTGGCTGGTGTGGCGAGATCGGGGTAGCTCTGATTCAGACGATCGAGCTGATCCACCGCGTTGACGATCGCGTTCTTTGGTTTGAGTCTGGCCATGACGGAAGCCCCGTGACGATGAGAATGGCGGTTGCGGCAGGGACGCATGGCGGGTATCGAAACCGTACTGCAACCCGTGCCTGGGTAGCGGCCGGCGGCGAGCCGGCTTGAGCGCCTCGTGGCTGATACCCGTCATAATGAATTGGGCTATGACTCGTTTCCGCGCCTGGCCCACGGGCGCGAGGATCGGTCTCGAAAACCCGATCATTCATCGGCGACGAGCATATTATTCCAGATAGCGTGCCTGCCAATGCAGATAGCGCGCATGGACCTGCCGCGCATAGTGCTCGGGGTTTTCGAAATCACATGGATCGAAAGCGTCGTGGAGATAGTAGTTGGCTCGTGGATTCCGGCTGCGCATGAAATCCAGCATCTTGCGCGGGACGCTGACCCCGTCCGGCCAGGCGAAGTCGTTCTGGGCCTCGTAGTGGATGAAGACCGGCACGATCGGAATGCCGGTGCGCAGCGAGATATCGAAGGCCCCGTGGCGGAACGAATCATGCAGCCGCTTGCCCTTGCAGCCACCTTCCGGGTACAGCGCGACCGAGGTGCCGGCGCGCAGGCGGTCGATGATCCGCTGCTTCGCCGCGTTGCGTGATGCGCGTTCCTCGCGCTTGACGAACAGGGTGCCGGCCGCCTCGCTGATGCGGCCCGCGATCCACCAGTGGCGGACCTCCTCCTTCGCCAGGCAGGCGACATCGAACAGCGCCGGAATGCCGATGTCCTCGAAGGCCGAAGGATGATTGGCGATCAGGATGAACACAGGCGGCAGCGGCGCGAGGTTCTTCTGGTGCAGGCGCAGCTCGACGCCGAGGGCATGGGTAAAGACCTGGCTCCAATAGCGAAACAGGCGGGGATAGAAGGGGCGGGTCCAGGCGCATGGCAGCAGGGCGAGCAGGTACATCGGCAGGCTTGCGATGACCAGCTCGGCCCAGTTCATTGCCATCCAGCCGTAACGCGCCAATGCGTGGAGCATCACCATCCTCCGCAAGCCTTCCCCATGAGGCATCATAGCAGTGCGCGGGAGAACCGCCAGGGTGGTCGCGGTTGGCCTTGTCTTGCCCGCCCCATTATACTGGCGGCATCGTAACGAAGGAGGCATATTCCATGCGCTGGAGAACAGGGCGTCGCAGCACCAATGTGGAAGACCGACGCGGCAGACGGGCGAGCCGTGGTCTGGTCGGCGGCGGGATCGGGACCATTCTGCTGGCCTTGGTGGCGATGTATTTCGGCGTCGATCCGTCGTTGGTACTGCAATCGGGCGGCTCGTCCCGCACCGCGCGCGGCGGCGCCACGTCTTATCAGCCGAGCGCGCATGAACAGGAGCTGGCGGCCTTTGCCTCGACGGTGCTCGCCGATACCGAGGATGTCTGGAGCAAGCTGTTGCCGGAACAGGCCGGAAAGCGTTATGAGAAGCCTCGTCTGGTGCTCTATACCGGGATCACGCAATCGGCCTGCGGCACAGGTCAGGCGGCGATGGGGCCTTTCTACTGTCCGGGCGACCACAAGGTCTATCTCGACCTGAGCTTCTTCGATGAGCTCAAGCGTCGTCACGATGCGCCTGGGGATTTCGCCCAGGCCTATGTGCTGGCGCACGAGGTGGGTCACCATGTGCAGAACCTGCTCGGTATCGCCGACAAGGTCGACCGCCTGCGCGCGCGCCTGGGCAAGACCGAGTTCAACCAGGTTTCGGTGCGCATGGAGTTGCAGGCCGATTGCCTTGCCGGCGTCTGGGCCAACCATGCCGATCGCGAACGCCATATTCTGGAAGAAGGGGATATCGAGGAAGCCTTGAACGCGGCCACTCAGATCGGCGACGATCGCCTGCAGAAGCAGGCGCGTGGCTATGTGGTGCCGGAATCCTTCACCCACGGCACTTCGAAGCAGCGCATGCGCTGGTTCGCGACCGGGATGCGCTCGGGCGAGCTGTCCGCGTGCAATACCTTCAAGGCGGCGTCGTTGTGATCCAGCCATTGCTGGTGGCGATGCAGTTCGCGCTGATCGGCGCCATCGCCTGGCCGTGGTCGGGCAGTCAGGCGAACCCGTGGGCGCTGGTATTGATCGCGCCGGCGGGGTTGTTCGCGCTCTGGACGCTGGCGCACAACCGCCCGGGAAACTTCAATGTCCGGCCGGCGGTGAAGGCGCGCGCGCAACTGATTACCAGCGGTCCGTATCGCTGGGTGCGCAACCCGATGTATGTTTCGCTGCTGTTGTTGATGCTCGGGGTCGCGGTGTTCCACGGGCGTCCTGTCTACCTGCTGCCATGGGGCGGTCTGGCGCTGGTGTTGGCGATCAAGGTGCGCCTGGAAGAGGCCTTCCTGGTCGAACGCTTCCCCGAGTACGCTGATTACATGGCGCGGGTGAAGCGCTTTCTGCCCGGGATCTACTGAGGCCCGCCGGTTCAGGCCGCGTCCTTGCCGCCGCAGGCCATGAACTGGCAGATATCCAGGTTCAGATCGCGATCGCGCAGCATCGCGCGGATACGGTAGGGTACGCCGTTCGGCGCGGGATCGTCATTGAGCAGGTTGATGAAGAACGGCTCGATCGGCCGGCCTTCCGCGTCGCGCACCACGAGCACCATCGGCCGGGTCTTGAGCCGCTGCGACAACACCTTGGTCACGATGCCGATCTCGCCGCTGTTCAATTCCACCACGCTGCCGACCGGGTACAGCCCGATACATTGGATGAAGCGCATTACATAGCCCGGTTCGAAGTGCGCGCCCTTGCCATCGTTGAGGATCTTGAGCCCCTGCAGCGAGGTCAGGCCGCGCTTGTAGGGGCGCTCGCTGGTGATCGCGTCGTAGGCATCGACGATGCTGACGATCTTGGTGTAGGAAGTGGTCTGGTCGCCGGTGAGTCCGCGGGGATAGCCGGTCCCATCGATGCGTTCGTGGTGGGCGTGGGCGACGCTGATCGCGCCGTCGTTCAAGCCCGAATGGCCGAGCAGGATATCACGGCCCTCGGTCGGATGGCGTTTCATGATCTGGAACTCGTCCGGGGTCAGGCGGCCCGGCTTGTTGAGAATCTCCAGCGGGGTATGCACCTTGCCGATATCGTGCAGCATGCCACAGGTCCCCAGTTCTTCCAGTTGCTTTCGTTCCATCCCCAGATGGCGTCCGAGCGCGATCGACAGCAGCGCCACGTTCAGGCTGTGTTGCGAGGTGTATTCGTCGCGCTCCTTCAGGCGCGTCAGCAGGGTCATCGCCTGTTCGTGTTGCAGCACCCGGTCGACGCATTCCGAGACGGCTTCCTTGACCCGGGGTATGTCCAGCGAACCGCCGAGGCGGACATCGTCCATCATGTTCTTGATCAGACTGTGGGCGGCCTGATAGGTGCGCGCGGCCTTTTGCAACCGCGCGCGCTCGTCGCGTTTTTCCTGTTCCGACTGGCGCGGGCGTCCCGGCCGGCGACCGGCCTTTTTCCGGGCCGAGTGACGATCGGCGTCGATGAACACATAGCGGCAGACGCGCCGAACCTGTTCGATCTCCTCGGCGGTGTTGACTGGAAAGCCCTGGAATAGAAATGGCGATTCCAGCCACGGGCGGTCGAGCTCGTTGATGTACATGCCCGGTTCCAGTTGTTCGACCGGGATCATGATGCTGTTGCCGTCGCCGTGGCGGGCCGGCGGGAGATCGGGTGGTTGCGGCTTGCTCATGCGGGACTTAGCGGTAGTCGGGTTTCCCGGCTTGAGCAACTGGGGAACCCGGGTTTTTTTCAGGCGCGCGGTGGTTTGGCCGGGCGCCGCCGGATCAAGTAGTATTGGCGGGGAAACCGCCTTGTCCGCGTTGCGGGCAAGGCGGTTTCCCCTGATCGGTTTGCCGCGGGCAGTGCCGGGATCGAAAACCATTACCGAGGAGAACACCATGTCCGAAGAAGCGCTCTACAAGGTGCCACCGGAATTCGCGAAGAAGGCTCATATCGACGCGGAGAAGTACGAACAGATGTATCGCCGTTCGATCGATGATCCGGAGGGCTTCTGGGCCGAGCAGGCCGAGGAGTTCCTGAGCTGGTTCGAACCCTGGGACAAGGTGCTGGAGTGGAGCTTCGACGAGCCGGAGATCAAGTGGTTCCAGGGTGGCAAGCTGAATGTCGCGTACAACTGCCTGGACCGCCATCTGGCGACGCGTGGCGAGCAGACCGCGATCATCTGGGAGGGAGACGATCCCAACGAGGACCGCAAGCTGAGCTACCGTGAGCTGCACGAGGAGGTCTGCAAGTGCGCCAATGTGCTCAAGAGCCGGGGGGTCGGCAAGGGCGACCGGGTCTGCATCTACATGCCGATGGTGCCCGAGGCGGCGGTCGCGATGCTCGCCTGCGCGCGCATCGGCGCGGTGCATTCCGTGGTGTTCGGTGGCTTCTCGCCGGATTCGTTGCGCGATCGCATCCTCGATTCCGACTGCCAGACCGTGATCACCGCCGACGAGGGCCTGCGCGGCGGCAAGCATGTGCCGTTGAAGGCCAATGTCGACAAGGCGCTGGAGGAATGTCCGAATGTGCATACCGTGCTGACGGTACGGGTCACCGGCGGCGACATCGCCTGGCGCGAAGAGCGCGATGTCTGGTATCACGAACTGCTCGCCGGCGCCTCCAAGGATTGTCCGCCCGAGGCGATGGACGCCGAGGACCCATTGTTCATCCTCTACACCTCCGGTTCCACCGGCAAGCCGAAGGGCGTGTTGCATACCACCGGCGGCTACCTGCTGTATGCCGCGACCACGCACAAGTACGTCTTCGACTACCATGACGGCGATATCTACTGGTGCACCGCCGACGTCGGTTGGATCACCGGGCATACCTATATCGTCTATGGTCCGCTCGCCAACGGGGCGATCACGCTGATGTTCGAGGGTGTGCCGAACTATCCCGACTCCTCGCGTTTCTGGGAGATCGTCGACAAGCATCAGGTCAACACCTTCTACACCGCGCCGACCGCGATCCGCGCCTTGATGCGCGCCGGCGACGAGCCGGTCAAGAAGACCAGCCGCGCCTCGCTGAAGCTGCTCGGTACGGTCGGCGAGCCGATCAACCCCGAGGCCTGGGAATGGTACTACCATGTCGTCGGCGAGGGTCGCTGCCCGATCGTCGACACCTGGTGGCAGACCGAGACCGGCGGCCACATGATCACCCCGCTGCCGGGCGCCACCGACCTGAAACCCGGCTCGGCGACCAAGCCGTTCTTCGGCGTCAGCCCGGCGATCGTCGATCCGGATGGCAAGGTGCTCGAGGGGGAATGCGAGGGCAACCTGGTCATCACCCGGCCGTGGCCCGGAATGATGCGCACCGTCTACGGCGACCACAAGCGCTTCAAGGAAACCTACTTTGCGACCTATCCGGGCAGCTATTTCACCGGGGATGGTTGTCGCCGCGACAAGGACGGCTATTATTGGATCACGGGGCGCGTCGATGATGTGCTGAACGTCTCCGGTCACCGTCTCGGCACCGCCGAGATCGAATCGGCGCTGGTATTGCACGACAAGGTCGCGGAGGCCGCCGTGGTCGGTTTCCCGCACGAGATCAAGGGGCAGGGCATCTATGCCTATGTCACCCTGATGGCCGGCGTCGAGCCGAGCGACGAGCTGAAGAGCGAACTGGTGCGGCTGGTGCGCAAGGAGATCGGCCCGATCGCGACGATCGACGTGATCCAGTGGGCGCCGGCCTTGCCGAAGACGCGCTCTGGTAAAATCATGCGGCGTATTCTGCGCAAGGTCGCGGCGAACGAGCTGGATTCGCTCGGCGATACCTCGACGCTGGCCGATCCGGCGGTGGTCGACGATCTGGTGAAGAATCGCGCGCACAAATAGATTCGGCCCCGCGCCCCGTGATTCGGGCGTTATTGACGAGGGCGCGGGCTGGCTCATTATCGCATGCATGGGGAAATCTATGTCCGAACTCAAGGTCGGCGTATTCGTCGATGCCGAAAACATCCGCTACAACGGCGGCTACCAGATGCGCTACGACATTCTGCGTCGTTTCGCCGGACGCAACGAGGGGATCGTGCTGCGTCTGAACACCTATCTCGCCCTCGACCAGTTGCGTATCAAGGAAGATCCGGAGTATGCCGAGAAAACCTTCGCCTACCAGAGCATGGTGCGCGAATTCGGCTGGAAGATCGTGGTCAAGCCGGTGCGCCGCTTTCTCGATGACGAGGGCAATACCAAGGTCAAGGCCAACGCCGATCTGGATCTGGCGGTCGACGCCATGCTTCAGGTCGAAAACCTCGACGAGATTCTGCTGGTCACCGGCGACGGTGATTTCCTGCAACTGGTCACCGCCTTGCAGAACAAGGGTTGCCGCGTCGAGCTGCTGGCCTTCAAGAACGTCTCGCGTCAGTTGCAGCGGCAGGTCGACGCCTACTACTCCGGTTACCTGATCCCGGACCTGTTGCCGATCAGCTACGAACCGAAGAACGAATGGGGCAAGCCCGGCTCGGTGGTGCGCGGCTTTTGCAGCAAGTGGTTTTCCGACAAGGGCTATGGTTTCCTCAGCTACGTCAAGCACATCTCGCCGAACATGTGGGTCACCGATCCGCGCGAGCCGGATTCCCCCTATGCGGCGGCCTTCTGCCACATCAACGAGCTTGCCGAGGATGTCACCCCGGACGATCTGCAAAGCCGTGACACCATCGTCGAGTTCTATCTTCAGGAAAGCGAGAAGAACGACGGCCTGATCGCGCAGAATGTGCGCATGGTGCACACGCCGAGCAAGGGGATCCCGGCGTTTCGGCGTATCGACGACATTGCCTGATGAATCTGACCCTGGCCCAGATCGCGGCATCCAGCGGCGCCTTGCTGAGCGGCGATCCCGATGCCGTGGTCTTCGCGGTCGCGCCGCTCGATGAGGCCGGCCCCGGCGAGCTGAGCTTCGCCGCCGACACCCGGCGCATCGAACAGGTGGCCGCCTCGGGCGCCACTGCGGTGTTCGTGCCCAACGGCTTTCCCTCGCTCGACGGTGTCAATCTGTTGCACGTCGAGCATCCGCGCGAAGCCCTGATCGCGCTGATGGAGCGACTCTATCCGCCAGTGGACGCCACGCCGGGCATCCATCCCCGCGCGGTGGTCTCCGAGGGCGCCGAGGTGGCGGCGGATGCCGCGATCGGTCCCTGCGCGGTGATCGAGCATGGCGCGCGCATTGCTTCCGGATGCCTGATCGGCGCTGGCGCTTTCGTCGGCGAGGGCGTGGTGCTCGGGCGCGACTGCCGGATTGCCCCGAACGTCAGCCTGATGGCGGGTTGCCGTCTTGGAAAACGCGTCATCGTGCATGCCGGCAGCGTGATCGGCGCCGATGGCTTCGGCTATGTCTGGCGTGGCGACCACCACCACAAGATTCCCCAGGTCGGCGGTGTCGAGATCGGTGACGATGTTGAGATCGGCGCCAACAGCTGCATCGACCGCGCGATGATGGGGACCACCCGGATCGGCGCCGGCACCAAGATCGACAACCAGGTCCAGGTCGGTCACAACGACCAGATCGGCCGGCATGTGATCCTGGTCGCCCAGGTCGGCCTGTCGGGCAGCGTGGAGGTCGGCGACGGCGCGGTTCTCGCCGGCCAGGCCGGCGTGGCCGATCACCTGAAGATCGGAGCGCGCGCGGTGGTCGGCGCCGCCAGCGGGGTCACCGGCGGGATCGACGCCGGCGAGAAGGTCTGGGGCGTGCCGGCACGGCCGATCGCTCGTGTGCTGCGCGAGCAGGCCGCCTTGGCCCAGCTGCCCGCTTTGTTGAAGCAGGTCCGCCGCCTGCAGAAGCGCATCGACGAACTCGATGCCCGGCCCGGCGAGAAGCCGGACAGTGGGTGAGGTCGTTCAGCCAGTATTCCGCATGCCGGCGGCGATCGCATTGATCGAACGCAGCAACGGATCCAGCCAGCGTTGCCGCGTTTCTTCCGCCAGGGTTTCGTCGCGATAGTGACGCAACAGCTCGAGCTGGATATGGTTCAGCGGGTCCAGGTAGGGATCGCGGCGGCTCAGCGAGAGTTGCAGGATCGGGGTCTCGTCGAGCAACTGGTGGATGCCGGCGATCTCCATGATCTGGCGCAGCGTCAGGTAGTACTCCTCCCGCACCATGCCATAGATGGTCTCGGCGACGGCGGGATCGTGACACAGTTGCGCGTACTCGCGGGCGATGGTCATCTCGCCCTTGAACAACGCCATCTGCGCATTGCCGAGCAGGGCGCGGAAGAACGGCCAGTCCTGGTACATGCGTTGCAGCGTCGCGAGACGTTCGGGGTGATCCTGCCGCCAGGCGGCGAGCGCGCTGCCGATGCCATACCAGGCCGGCAGGGTGTGGCGTGACTGCGCCCAGCCGAAGACCCAGGCGATGGCGCGCACCGAATCCTTCGAGCGGTCGGCCTTTTTGCGGTGGGAGGGGCGCGAGCCGATGTTCATCATGGCGATCTCGTTGACCGGGGTCGCCTCGTAGAAATAATCCAGAAACCCCGGGGTCCGCTCGGTCAGCTCGCGAAAGCTCGCCTCGCCGCTGGCCGAGAGCTCGTCGAGGATGGCCAGATAGTCCTTGCGGTCCTCCGCCGGCGGCCGGATCAGGCATTGGCTGGCGATCAGCAGGCCGGTGGCGCCCATCGTCAGCTCATAGACCGCGGTTTCGTGGTTGCTGTATTTGTAGGTCAGCACCTCGCCCTGCTCGGTGAACTTGATCTGACCGCGCACCGTGCCGGCCGGCTGGGACAGGATCGCCTCGTGAGTCGGGCCGCCGCCGCGCCCGACCGTGCCGCCGCGGCCATGGAACAGACGGCAGCGAATGCCATAGTCGTCGGCCAGTTGGATGATCTTCTTCTGCGTCTCGTAGAGATTCCAGGCTGACGAGACGATGCCGCCGTCCTTGGCCGAATCGGAGTAGCCGAGCATCACCTCTTGCAGGTTGCCGGAGGCCTTCAGCAGCTCGGCGTAGGTATCGTCCTGGAAGAGCAGGTTTAGCACCTCCTCGGTATGTTCCAGGTCTTCGATGGTCTCGAACAGCGGCGAGACGATCAGATGGCAGAACCAGCCCTCGTCGTTGCGCCCGACCAGGCCGGTGAGGCTGGCGAGAAACAGCACCTCCAGGATATGGCTGGCGGCATGGGTCATCGAGATCACATAGGCACCGATGATGCGCGGGCTGACCTGTTCCCGCATCTCGGCGACGACATCGAAGACCGCCAGCACCTGGCGGGTTTCGTCGGACAGGCCGGCGCGATCCAGTTCCCGGTTTTGCGGGATGGCCCCGGCCAGCAGCGCGAGCCGGCCGGGCTCGTCGAGGCTTGCGTAGTCTCCCAGCCCCAGCTGGGTGACGATCTCGGCGACCGCGGCGCTGTGCACGGCGGATTCCTGACGGATGTCGAGGTGGGCGAGAAAAAAGCCGAAGGTTTCGACCAGGCGAATCAGGTCTTTCAGCTCACCGTTGGCGATCGCCGCGTCCTGGTGGCTGATCAGCGAGGCATGGATCGCCGACAGGTCGTTGAGCAGCTCGTCGGCGCCGCGGAAGGCCATCGGCGGCAGCTTCCATTCCTGGCCGCGCAGCGCGCGATCCACCGCTTGCAGGTTGTGCTCGAGGCGACGTTTGATAATGTACAGCTTGCGGCGGTAGGGTTCGTCGCCGTAGCGTCCGGGATTGTCCTCGAACAGCGCGGCAAAGCGTTCATTATCGGCCTCCAGCGAGTCGAGAAAGGCGGGGCTCGGGGTACAGAATGCGATCGACTGAGTGATGACGTAGATCAGATCGGTGGCGCGGCGCTGGTATTCCTCGATCGCCGTCTGGTAATGCATGTAGGCGGCTTCGCGCGTAATCTCCGGCGTGACATAGGGGTTGCCGTCGCGATCGCCGCCGATCCATGAGCCGAACTTCAGGAACGCGGGCACGCGCATCGCCTGCAACTCGGGATCGTCGCTGTAGGCGCGGTGCAGCGCGCGCTCCATGCGGCGATAGACCTCGGGCACCGAATCGAACAGGCTGTCCTTATAGTATTGCAGGCCGTTGCGGATCTCGTTGCAGACCTGAAGCCGGTTGGTACGCACCTCATTGGTCTCCCACAGGGTGCGGATCTGGATCTGCAACTCATCGATCACGCGCTGTTTCAGCACCTTGCCGAGACCGGGCTGATCGAGTTGCTCACTGGTGACGAAGATCGTGCGCAACTGGTGCATGATTACGCGGCGGCGCGCCTCGGTGGGGTGCGCGGTGAACACCGGGTAGTAGCACAACTCGTTCAGCAGGGTACCCAGGTCGGTCAGCTTCATGCCTTGTTGCTGCATCTCGCGCACGGTGTGGTCGAAGGAGCCCTCCCAGAGCTCGTCACCGCGGTTGACGATGCGCCGCCGCTGACGATGATGGAAGGATTCCTCGGCGATATTGACGAGCTGGAAGTAGAGGTTGAACGCCCGCGTGATCGCGGTCAGCTCTTCCGGCGACATGCGCGCGATCAGCGTGATCAAGCGCTCGCGCTTGGCGGGATCGTCGTGAGTGCGCAACTTGATGAAGCCCTTGCGCAGCTTCTCCAGCAGCGAGAAGGCATGAGTGCCTTCCTTTTCGCGGAACACATTGCCGAGCAGGGTGCCGAGCAACTTCACCTTTTTGCGCAGCAGGCGATCGTTTTTCAGGCATTCCTGAACGAATACATCGTCGGATGACGGCATGCGGGTACTCCAGCTGGATCAAAACCCGCCCATTTTAACAGATCCGGATACGCCTGAAGCTATGCGCGTCCGCTCCAACAGGATTGCCTCATCAGGCTCGGATAGAGGTGGATTCTGTTCAATAAATGCCGCTAACTCGCAATTTTCCAGGCCGGGTTTTCGGAAATGGCGTAGCCGCAGTTACGGCGTGGCTCCGGCTCCTACAGGGGCAACGACACCCGGAAGTGCGAGCAGGGTAAGATGGCTGACGATCAATGGGCAATGCGCGTTTTCGTTCAGCGTTGGAAATCGTCGAGGAACTCTGAAGCGGGATCGATGCCTGTTACAAGCAGCCGGTCCCGGGGGCGGGTGCAGGCGACGTAGAGAAGGTGGCGCTCTGTCTCGTGGATCTCTTCGAGATCTGCATCATCCGTCACTGATTCCATTCTTTCTTGCAAGGAAATGACTTCATCGTCACAGGCCATGACGGCAACTGCCCGGAACTCGAGTCCCTTCGCCAAGTGCATGGTGCTGATTACCATCTTTCCATTTGTAAGCTCCACTCGCTCATCCAGTGTCTTGAACGGGATGCCTGAGCGCCTGGCGGGCCTTCTTGTGGAGTGAAATGTTCATGCCAGATTGCCTCGTGTGTTTGAGGGATGCTCTTCCGCGAGGGCCTGTAGCACCGTTCTCGCCTGGAACAGAGCATAGCTCCTTTTTGGGATATAATCACACGGGCCTTGACAGCTATGACTCGTTCCCGCGCCTGGTCCACGAGCGAAAAGCCGATCGTTTCCGCGTTGCAACCGCTTGCCATTGCCTGCGTTTTTCCCTTGAACGAAAGGTTTTTTCCCTACAAGCGGATCATTTCAGGGTGAGTCAGCGTTTCCCCAGACGGCAGGCGTGCTGGAACATTTTCGGAACGGGGTGGGTGGGGCGATACAATGTCTTTCTCAAGCAATCCCGAGCGCGCCGATGCCAATCCTGTATCCCCTGCCTTATCATCCCGACAGCCAGGCGCTGTTCGAGCGTCTCGCCGATGCCCCGTGGGCGGTGTTTCTCGATAGCGGCGCCCACGGTGCCCGTCAGGGGCGCTTCGATATTCTCAGCGCCTGGCCGGAGCGTTGTCTGCTGGCCGATGAAACCGGCATCTGGCAGGTGGACGGGCATCGGCGGCGACGCCGGCAGGGCGGCCCGTTTCTGGCGCGGCTGCGCGAGCTTCTCGGAACGCCGCGTCCGCTGCCGGGCGGTTTGCCGTTCGCCGGTGGCTTGATCGGCTACCTTGGTTATGATTTCGGGTTCGAGCTCGACGGCTTCGAGGCTCGGGACAAGCCGGGTGACGCCATGCCGAGCGCCGCGTTCGGCTTGTACCGCTGGGCGGTGGTCGTCGATCATCAAGCGCGCCGTAGCCATCTTGTGATCGAGTCGGGCGCCCGTCCCGGTGGTCGCTCGCCGCGCGCTCTGCGTAATTGGCTGCGAGGCATGCGCATCACGCGACCGGGTCGCAAGATCGGTTTCCCCGGCCCGGTTACGGCGGAGCTGGATACAAGCGCTTACCGCCAGCGTTTCGAACGCATCCAGGCCTACATCCGTGACGGCGACGTATACCAGGTCAACTTTGCGCAGCGCTTCGAAGCCCGTTGCAACGGCGACAGCTGGACGCTGTACCAGCGTTTGCGGCGGATGGGCTCAGCGCCCTATGCCGCTTATCTGCACCTGCCGTTCGCTGACATTCTCAGCATGTCGCCGGAACTCTTCGTCGAGCTGCGTGGGCGGCGGATCTTGACCAAGCCGATCAAGGGCACGCGCCCGCGCAGCGACAGCGAGGCTCGGGACAGACGCTTGCGCGAGGAGCTGCTCGCCAGCGAAAAAGACCGCGCGGAGAATCTGATGATCGTCGACCTGTTGCGCAATGATCTCGGGCGGGTCGCCGAGATCGGGTCGGTGCGGGTTCCCAAGCTGTTCGCGTTGGAGAGTTTCAGCAACGTCCATCACCTGGTCAGCAGCATCACCGCCAGGCTCGCGGACGACAAGGATCTCTTCGACCTGCTGGAGGGCAGTTTTCCCGGAGGTTCGATCACCGGCGCGCCGAAGCGGCGCGCGATGGAGATCATCGATGAGTTGGAGCCGCGCCGCCGGGGTCTCTACTGCGGCGCCATCGGTTACATCGATCGCGCTCGCGACATGGCGATGAATATCGCGATCCGGACCATGGTGCGGCAGGATGGAAGCCTGTGGTTCTGGGCCGGAGGCGGTATCGTCGCCGATTCAGATTGCGAGGAAGAAG
>JALVEB010000033.1 GCA_027008705.1 Sedimenticola sp.
CCCACCGGCGACTGCTCGGCGATGCGCAACGCGGCTTCCTTCAGTGAGATCTTCCCGGACAGATAGTCTTCCACGGTCTGACTGGCCTGACCGATATCGCTGATGGTCATGATCACGCCGATCGTTTTGGTGGTGGCGTGATAGCCTTTCATCGCGCGGGTCTTCCATCCGGGCTTGCCGTGAGGCGCCGCATGCGTTCCGCCGGCTGGACGTCGGCCTCCGCTACCCTCACCGACTTCGCCGCCGGATGGATGCCGCGTTCCAGCGCCCTCGCCAGCATCGATACGCGGTCGCCGTGGCGGCTCCTCCAGGCCACGCCGCCGCGCGATCTGTTCTTCGTTGGCCAACCCAGTCTCCTCGATCTTGACGCGCGAGTCGACGTACTCCTCGCGCAGCCGTTGCGCAGTCTCCTTGTGGCCGGCGGCGGCCTCGGCGCGAATACGCTGCTTGAGCTCGGTCATCTCGCGACGCGCCTGGCGCAGGGTTTTACGCTCAGCGGTGTGGAAGATGTCATTGGCGACATCACGCAGGCGGCGCGCCTCATCGACATCGGTAACCTGAATCCTCTGCTCCTTGATGGCCTGCAGACGCTCACGGAACTCACTGGGCGATTCCCGCACGCCCCGTTGTTTCAGGATCTTTTCCAGGGTCTGGTCATCGATACGCGCATCGCGCAGCGCCTTTCTCGTGCCCTTGCTCATCTCTTGCATGGTGTCGGGATCGCGGACCAGATCCTCGCCGCTGCTGAGCAGCCCATCCATTGCCTTCTTCTTGTGATCTTGCACGGTGACATAATCAGCGCCGGCCTGTTGCCGGATCAGCGTGCCGTCCCCGGCGCGCGTCTTCATCGACTCGGAGACATAGGTCTCGTGATTGCGCGCGTTGACCGCGATCACGGTCTGATGAAACACCCCGCCGGGTTTCGGCGCGATACCGGTCTTGTTGATTGTAAACTCGAAACCGTCTCCCAGCTCCAGCGTGCCCGGATGTTCGACGATCGGTACATCCAGCCCCATCTCGGTGATAACCTCCTTGAGCCGCTGGGTCGCAACCACGCCGCCGCCAGCATCGAGATCGCCCCGCATGCCACGATGCCCGCTGTCACCAAGACGGGTGCCGGCGGTCTGTCGGATCGGCTCGGACGCGGCGGTGTGTCCATGCAGGCGAGCGTTGGTCTCATCGATCAGCATGCGCTGGATGCGGTCACGTTCCCATGCCAGCTTGTTCGACTTGCGGCGCAGAATCTTTTTCTCGGTTTCGATCCAGCGCGCCTTTCTGGCTGGATCCAGATCGGTGCGATTACGAATCGCCTCGATCCGTCGCGAATAGTAATCATCGACCCGATGCCAACGATTGCGAATCCTTTGCCAATCGCGACCGGCGGCGCGCAACTCTTCGTCGCTGAAGATGACCCCGCTATACGACCACAGCGGCCAGGCGAGGTACAGACTGGCCAACAAGCACAGCAGCTTCATCGCTCTCCCTCCTTGTCGGGGCTGGCAAAGGTGTTCAGGCCATCGTCGATATCGATCCAGCCAAGCGCGGCGATATGGACGCGCCCGCTAACGGGCCGCGCGCCACGCGGCGGCTTGTCGCCCGGACGTGGCTGACGGGTGCAGCGAACCTCGACCGCGTTGCGGCTGGCGATGCCGCGATCATCGATCGTCACCACCTCGATGCGCTGCGCGCCGAAACGCAGTGGCAGACGCGCGCGGGCACTGCGGTAGCTGATGCGCGCGGCATGCCAGGGCATGCCGTCGACACGCGCCAGGGCGTGCCGTGTGCCGGGCGGAACCCGCATCACCACGTCGACATAACGTACCGGGATGGCGCTGCCGGCTTTCGGAAACACGATATGGGTTTTGCCGACCGGCGCCTCGATCTTCAGTTTGTGACGCACCCGCGCGAGGTTGCCGGCCGCATCGCTGGCGCGCACCTCCAATTGGTGCGCGCCGGGCTGGAGCAACAACGCCGCGTCGAAATGATCGCCGTGCGGATTCCGCAACTCATGCCACAAACCGCCATCGATACGAGCCTCGACGCGCGCCAGTTCGATATCGTCATGCGCATCGACCGCAAGCGGTACATGTGGCGACTTCAGCACCGAGTCGGCGCGTGGCGCGGTAATACGCACCACCGGGGGCTCTGGGTCTCCCGGCACCTTGACATTGAGCACGGCGCGATCGTTGGCGCGCTCAAGATCGTTGGCGCGATGATCCGGATCGATGACCAAGCTCAACTCATGCCGCCCTGGACTCGCTGTCCACGCAAGCTCTACCAGCGTCTCGCCCTCGGTCGGCACCACCACGGACTTGCGCGCAACCTCGACCGGCTCGTGCCGGCCACGGCGGTCAAACAGCGCCACCTCGACCGGGCCGGCGCCGGCAGCGCCCAGATTGCGCAGCCGCGCGCGCAACGGATAGTGCTGCCCGGCGGTCAATTCGCCGCTCGCAACCAGCGCGAAATGGCTGGATGAAACACTGTAATCGGGCCGATCGAGAACCACGCCCGCGGAACGCGACAGGCGCGCGCGGGCATCACCCAGATCCGCGCCACTACTCCACAAACGCGCGTTGGTGAGGCGAAAACCCAAACGAAAATCGCTGTTCACCACATAGTGCCCGCCACGCAGATGCTTCGATTGGATGCCAACCCGATTGCCGGCAGGCTTGCCATCCTTGCCGAAGCGCACCAACCGTGGCGGCAACACAAAGCGATAGTTGCCATTCGGGATGGTATCGCGCAGGCGACCGATCACTTCACCGTTGAAAACGATATCGACATCGTGACGTCGATAGAGCGAGCGCCGCCAGGGTAGTGAAAAGCCCATCTCCAGCCAGCCTTCAACCAGGTTGGTGCGCCGCCAGGACTTGCCATCACGGAACGCGGAGAATTCGAACAGACCGTCATCGCCCTTGTCGGCATGCACGAAATCGACACGGCCATCGCCATCCGTATCGTCGCCGACCCAACGCACATCGTCGAGTTCATCGTACTGCTCCCAGCGGTCCACGCGACCATCGCCATCGAGATCCACCCCCTTGGCATCGGTGTTCCAGATCACCGCATCGGGATCCAGATCGGCGGCAAGGTACTGATTCTCCAGCTCACGCTGGTAGTCGAAGGGATCGCGTTCAGGATCCAGGCCCGGCGCGAGCAGCAGTGGCTGCACCCGCTCGCCGGCTTCCGCGCCCAGGCGCAGGCTGTGGGTAATCCGTTTGCCGACGGCTTCGGCCACCAGACGCGCCTTGACCTGGCGCGTCCCCGGCGCCAATACCGGCGTCGCAATCAAATCGAGTCGCCCGCCAGCCGCGAGCAATCCGTGGTTGATGGTCGGCGACAACATGATCCCCGAGCCCTCGGCGCGCACCTTCAGATCGGTCAGGCGGTCACCGTGATTGTGCAACCGCAAGCGCCGGCCCAGGCCGTTTTCGGCAGGTCCAAGATCCTCCCAACTCAATCGCACCCGCGGCAGGCGCACGTTCAGGTTGACGCGCGCCTCATCACTGAGCCCGCCGGCGGCGCGGATGCGGATCGGGAAGGCATGCCGCGCACTGACCACGTCCTGCGCACTGATACCCAGCCAGAAGCGCCGCTCCTCGCCGGGCGCCAGGCTGACCTCGTCGTCCTGCGATCCCGTGCCGACGAAGCCGACCAGCAGGCGCGGATCGGCCGGCTGACCGCATTCAAGCCGCACCTTCAATGGCTTGTCAGCATTGTTGCGTACCGAGATCGCGAGACGTTGGTCGTAGTCACGTTGAATCGTGGCGCCATATTCAGCCTGCCCGAAGGCCAGGCCCTTCAACAACTTGAAGCGGCGCGTCGGCGTCCATCCATTCCCACTGGCGACCTGGAACTGGTATACCTCGCCGGGTTGCAGCCCGCGCAACAGTACCGAGCGACGACGTCCATTCTCGCCAACCACCCGTTTCCAGGATTTCTGGCCAAGACGGCGATAACGAACCCGCGCCGCGCCGAAGGCGTTACCGATCCAACTAATGCGGACATTCTCGCCACTCAGCTCTGCCCCATCGAGCGGCGTCAGGCCAAACCAGTCGGCCAGCCGGAACGCCTGACTTAGCCGCTTCCGTCGGCCTCGGCTATCCTCCATCTCGACGACCAACTGATGAGAACCCGCATCGAGCCGATCCCACGGCAAACTCACCCGAAAGGGCGGTGACACCAGACGCGCCAGGGGTTTCCCGTCCAGCAGAAAACGCACCGCGCGCAAACGCGCGCCACGGGAAGGCCGCGCATGGGCAGTGACCGAAACGGCGCGTTCCAGCAGGCCGCTGTCGGGGATGCCATCGAGCGCCAGAACCGGGCCGAGCGTATCCTCGGCGCCACGCGCATCCACCCAGATGCGTTGTTCCAGCGGCCATTTCCTGGTGTAGGGACGCGCCGCAATCGGCTTGCCTTCGGCATCCAGCGGGGTCAATTCGGCAACGGCGTAGGCCCCATCCCCGGCGCTTGCCGAAACGCGCAGGAAGCGCGCGCGCGCCGGTGTAAACTCGAGCCCGGCATCGAAGCCCTCGTCCCCGTCGCGGGTACTGAAGCTGTCGATGCCCCAACCGCCCTTACCGGCGCTGGCCGGGATCTTCAGCATCGGCGTGAAGCGCTTGCCGTCCAGTGAAGACTCGATGAGATAGTCATCATTATGATCGACCTGGGCGCGCAGGCCGCGCACCTCGACCGGTTTGCCGAGATCGATGACGAAGCGCCGCGCGCGATCGTACCAAAAGGTGTTGCCCGGAGCGTCCCAGCGGCTGCCGTTACGCGCGCGATGGCCATCGATCATACCCGCGGCAACCTGGTTCGCGAAGATCTGGCGCACACGCGCCTGATAGAGCCCCGCTCCGGGATAGCTCCAGCGCTTGACGCCTTCCTCGGGCAAGGTGAAATCGAAGCGCCCGTCCCCGT
>JALVEB010000034.1 GCA_027008705.1 Sedimenticola sp.
TTCTTTCAGCCACGGGGATCGCCACCACGGGGATCGCCACCATGGGGATCGCCACCATGGGGATCGCCACCACGGGGATCGCCATAACGGAGATCATCATAACGGAGATCATCATAACGGAGATCATCATAACGGTGGCGGCAACACCGACGGCGGCAACACCGACGGCGGCAACACCGACGGCGGCAACACCGACGGCGGCAACACCGACGGCGGCAACACCGACGGCGGCAACACCGACGGCGGCAACACCGACGGCGGCAACACCGGCGGCGGCAACACCGGCGGCGGCAACACCGGCGGTGGCAATACCGGCGGCGGTACTCCTCCACCGGTAAGCGGCAACTTCACCATCTTGGGCGCGAATGATCTGGGCATGCACTGCGCCGACCAGGATTTCACCCAGTTCAGCATTCTTCCGCCCTACAATGTGCTGCATGCGCAGGTATTGAAGCGTGGCGTGGAGCCGCAACTGATGACGCCGGCGGATGGTGTCTCGGTGACCTACGAGGCGGTTTCGTCGAACCTGATCGATCCAACGAATCCGTCGGTACCCCCGATCGCATCGAATTCGCTGACCTCGACCAACCAGAACGATCCGGCCCGTGGTGTCTACAAGAGCAATTTCTGGGATACCACCAGCAGTGGCGAAATCCTGGGATTTCTCGCCTATCAAAAGCTCTATCCGGCGGGTGTGCTCGGTTCCTTCCCATTGGACCCGGATATGGGGCTGCCGGCACCGAATGTAGAGGAGCTCTATCTGGGCAATGGCGCATTGACGGCGGAGCAAGCGGCGATGCCAGGAATCGCCGCGCCCTACAGCGCGAACGATCCGCAGCCGTTCCGTGGTTTCGTCCAGGATTTTCCGTTCTTCATCAACTTCCCGTTCGGTTATACGGTGCCTAACTTCAAGCGTTTTACCGCCGAGGGCATCCCGACCGGCATGATCGATGATGCCGGGCGCACCAACGCCTATCCGTTGATGCGGATCACCGCGAAGGACTCGGCCGGGACCACATTGGCATCGGTGGACGTGGTCACTCCGGTGGCTTCCGAGGCCGATTGCGCAATCTGCCATGCCAGCCAGACGGTGTGCAATTTCGATACCACGAACACCCTGGTATGTGATGATATCGCGAACGCCAAGTACCCCTCGGTGAATTTCATCGAGGATGCGGCGGTCGTCAATGGGGGTACGCCGGAGCAGCAGGTCATCAACGCGGCCAAGATCAATATCCTGCGTTTGCATGACTTCAAGCATGGCACCGCGCTGGGTCCTGACAACGACGACGGCACCAACGCCGACGGCAGTACGCCGAACGTGGTGTGCGCCAACTGCCACTACTCGCCGGCGCTGGATCTGGCGCAGGTCGGCCCGAACGACGACAACGGCAAGGAACAGACCCGTCATATCAGTATGTCGCGGGCGATGCATGGATTCCACGGCAATCTGCCGAAGCTGGACCCGGCCAACTATGGCAATCTGTTCCCGACGATGCCGCCGCCCGACCGGCGTGACCCGGCAACGGTGGACAGCCTGCTCTCCGAGACCTGCTACAACTGTCACCCGGGCAAGCGCACCCGTTGCCTGCGCGGCGCGATGGGCGGGGCGGGCACGGTATGTCAGGATTGTCATGGCCAGATGACCCAGGTCGGCGATGATTTCACCGGTAACTTCCCGAATATCGCCGGCGACGCCGATTTCACCAAGCGCGTGCCCTGGGCCTCCGAGCCGAAGTGCCAGAGCTGCCATGTCGGCGACGTACTGCAGGCGGCCTCGTTGCGCAACGCCGGCCAGTTGAACGACGTCATCGTCAACACGGCCGACAGTCATGGCAATCCGGACGGTCTGCGCCTGAACCTGGCCTACCTGAAGTCGGATCACATCAGCAACGGTGGTGGCACCAACCTGAAGCAGCTGGACTTCTCCAGCTCGCGTTTCGCCACCAGCGAGGCCTTGTACCGCCTGAGTGGTTCGGACAACGGCAGCGGAAAGGGCCACGGCGGCCTGAGTTGCGAGAACTGCCACGGCAGCACGCATGCGATCTGGCCGAACAAGAACGCCTTCTCGAACGACAACAAGGCGGCTCAGGAACTGCAAGGCCATGCCGGAACCATCATCGAATGCTCGACCTGCCACGACCAGGACATGGGCATTACCCTGGATGGTCCACATGGCATGCACCCGGTCGGCGATACGCGCTTCTCGCATGGAGGTCACGAGCACCTCGCGGAGCGTAACAAGAACGCCTGCCGCGCCTGCCATGGAAGCAATGGCCAGGGTAGCGTGCTGTCCCGCGCGGCCACCGACCGCGTGTTGCGCAGCGAGCACGGAACGGTCCGCGTCGCCAAGGGCGAGCCGGTGACCTGCACCCTGTGTCACGGTAACAAGCTGTAACGCTTCCCCGGAACCGGGGCAGGCGGGATCGCCTGCTCCGATCCTCCACGGAGGTTACTGGCCCGCGCTCCCGCGCGGGCTTTTTTATGCATGTGCGCCGGGCGGATCAGCCCCGATGCCGAGCCAAGGCCCAGCCGACGTGTTCCCGCACGATGGCTGACGGATGGTCTCGGCGCGCGCCCAAAGCCCGGCGCAGCGCCGGCGTCGTCGGCGCATTGCCCAGCGCCACGGCGATGTTGCGCAACCAGCGCTCATGGCCGATGCGTCGGATCGGCGAGCCCGCGGTGCGTTGCAGGAAATCGGCCTCGTTCCAGGCGAAGAGTTCGATCAGGGTGGCGGAATCCAGTCCGTTGCGGGGCAGAAAATCAGCCTCGTCGGAGCGCTTGGCGAAGCGGTTCCAAGGGCATACCAACTGGCAGTCGTCGCAGCCATAGATCCGGTTGCCGATCGGTTGGCGCAAGGCCTCTGGGATCGCGCCTTTCAGCTCGATGGTCAGGTAAGAGATACAACGGCGCGCGTCGAGCACGCGCGGCGCGACGATCGCCCGGGTCGGGCAGAGATCGATGCAGGCATTGCAACTGCCGCAATGATCGCGCACCGGCGGATCGGTCGGAAGCGGCAGGTCGACGTACAACTCGCCGAGGAAGAACCAGGACCCCGTCTCGCGATTGATCAGGTTGGTATGCTTGCCGATCCAGCCGAGGCCGGCCTTGGCCGCGAGCGGCTTCTCGAGCACCGGCGCGGAATCGACGAAGGCGCGGTAAGTGAACCGACCGACGGTTTCCTCGATGCGTTGCGCCAGCCGTTGCAGTCGCTTGCGCATCAGCTTGTGATAGTCGCGCCCCAGGGCATAGCGCGAGACGAAGGCGCGCGCGGGATCGCCCAGAATGGCTTCGGGATCGTCCTCGCAGTCGGGCAGATAGTTCATGCGCACGCTGATCACGCGTCGGGTGCCGGGTTCCAGCTCGGCCGGACGGGTGCGCTTGCGGCCATGACGGGCCATGAAATCCATCTCGCCATGATAGCCGCGTTCCAACCAGCGCAGGTGCGCGCGCTCGGCATCGCCGAGGTCGGTATCGGCGATGCCAGCCTGCTGAAAGCCCAGTTCGCGCGCCCACTGCTTGATCTGGCGGGCGAGTGGTTCGAGATCGGGATCGGGCATCGCATCCGCGCCGGTCGGGGGAGAATTGGCGCCCCCGAGACGATTCGAACGTCCGACCTGCCGCTTAGGAGGCGGCTGCTCTATCCGGCTGAGCTACAGGGGCGTGATTGTCTTCAGTATACCAGCTACGGATCGCGCTGGTTTCTGCTCGGGGTGATCTGGCAGGGCCATCGCGCTTGAATGTCATTGGTAGGACCAGGCGTAGGTAGGCCCGGTCAAGCGCGGCGGATCGGGCAGCGACGCATTTGCGCGGCACCGCCGCAGCCGGTTCCGTGCTACTTGAACCGGCCTGCAACGGTTTTTCTGCCATAGGGGCATGGGTCCGATCCAGTATGTGAGGATCGGACGACAGCGCTAAGCCCTTGAAACCAGGAAACGTCAAGCGAAATGAAACGCGATTGCCCCGCGGTTTTGGGCAGGGGACGCTTGACAGCGAATGGTGTGGGTTCTACGCTGCTGTTTCCACGCGCCGATTTGATCCAGATTGCGGGCGCGCTACAAATGCAGCTAAAGCGGCGGCTTTGGCTGTGTATTCATTGATTTTCAAGGACACAGCATATGGCTTCTTCCTTCGATCCCGATTGGGATCTCGCGACTCTCGCGATTCGCACCGGCCATCGGCGTACCAACGAGGGCGAGCACGCCGAGCCCATCTTCCCGACCTCCAGTTTTGTTTTCGGCAGCGCGGCCGAGGCGGCGGCGCGTTTCTCCGGCGAGGTCGCCGGCAATATCTATTCCCGTTTCACCAACCCCACGGTGCGTATCTTCGAGGAACGGCTCGCGGCGCTCGAGGGTGGGGCGTGCGCGGTCGCGACGGCATCCGGCATGGCGGCGATCATGGCGGTATGCCTCGGTTTGTTGAAGCAGGGCGATCATCTGGTGTCTTCGCGCGCGATCTTCGGGACCACGACGATCCTGTTCGAGCGCTATCTGCGGCGTTTCGGCGTCGAGGTCAGCTATGTGCCGTTGGCGGATCTCGCGGCCTGGGAGGCGGCGATTCGTCCGAATACCCGTCTGCTGTTCGCCGAAACGCCGTCGAACCCGCTGACCGAGCTTGGAGACATCCGCGCGCTGGCGTCGCTGGCGCATGCCCATGACAGCCTGCTGGTGATCGACAATGCGTTCTGCACGCCGGTGTTGCAGCGGCCGTTGGCGCTCGGCGCCGATCTGGTCGTGCATTCGGCGACCAAGTACCTCGATGGCCAGGGGCGTTGCATGGGAGGGGCGGTGGTCGGCGATCGCAAGCTGGTCGGCGAGGAGATCTACGGTGTGTTGCGCACCACCGGTCCGTCGCTGAGCCCGTTCAATGCCTGGGTGTTTCTGAAGGGGCTGGAGACGCTGGATCTGCGCATGCGCGCGCACAGCGACAATGCCTTGGCTCTGGCGCGGTGGCTGGAGGCGCACCCGCGGGTGCGCACGGTCCACCATCCCGGGCTGGAAAGCCACCCGCAGCACGCGCTGGCCGCGGCCCAGCAGCGGGCGGGAGGTGGAATCGTTTCGTTCGTCGTCGAGGGCGGGCGCGAGGCGGCTTGGCGTGTGATCGATGCCACGCGCATGCTGTCGATTACGGCCAATCTGGGCGATGCCAAGACCACCATCACCCATCCCGCCACCACCACCCATGGCCGCCTGAACGACGAGCAAAAGGCCGAGGCTGGCATCGATGAGGGCCTGATCCGGGTTGCCGTCGGGCTGGAGCATCTGGACGACATCCAGGCCGACCTGGCACGTGGGCTCGATTGACGACAGCGCCGCGTTGCGGCGCAAATGGGATCGCCGTCATCGCGAGGCCGAGGGAGCGCCGGAGGCCGCGCTGGTGCTGCGTGACAACCGTCATTTGCTGCCGGCGCGGGGCACGGCGCTCGATCTGGCCTGTGGACGCGGCGGCAATGCCTTGCTGCTGGCGGATGCCGGCCTTGATGTCCATGCCTGGGATCTTTCGCCGGTAGCCATCGAGGCGCTCGAGGCCCGCGCACATCCACGGATCCGCGCCGAGCCGCGTGACGTGATCGCGCATCCTCCCGAGGCGGACGGCTTCGATGTGATCGTCGTCAGCTATTTTCTGCATCGTCCGTTGATGCCGCGTTTGACGGCCGCGTTACGTCCCGGCGGATTGCTGTTCTACGAGACCTTCGGTCCGCGCTATGCCGGCATTGGGCCGGAGCGCAAGGATTTCCGTCTGGCTGACAACGAGCTGCCGGGCCTGCTGCCCGGCCTGCGGCTGCGTTGCTATCGCGACGAAGCGGATTGCGGAGATCTGTCACGGGGATTCCGCGATCGCGTGATGTTGGTCGGTCAGCGGCCGGGGTAGACGCGCCTGTCCGCGGCGGGATGCCGTGGCGCGCCGGCTGGGGTCGCGATCCGGGTCAGTCGTCGTTCCAGCCGCTCGCGGGTCCACGGAAAACGCTCATCGTGAATCACCTCGAGCCGGCTGTCGCGGCGATGGCTGAATGGCGACAGGGTCACGCCGCTGGCGCTCAGGTCGACCCTTGTCCACTCCCTGCCGGTGCGCAGCAGCCCCTTGGCGCGCAGCAGGCCGGGGCTTGCCTGGAGTTCGTCGAGCAACGCGCGCAAGGCCGGCCGTGAAAATACCAGCGTGGGCTCGAGGCACAGACCGAAAGCGTGATAATCGGCGTCATCGGCAAGGCGGAAGGCCGGGGCGAGGCGCGCCGCATCGTTGTCGTGGCGTAGCAGTCCGATGTCGATGCCGCCATGACAGGTGCGTATCACGGCCCGTCGCGGCGGGTACAGCGCGGCGGCCCAGTCTTCGATCTTGCGCAGTTGGTCTTCACTGGCGAGGTCGCTCTTGTTGATCAGCAGCACGTCGGCGAGCTGGAGTTGCCCGGATAGCACGGCGGAACGGGCCAGCCGTTCGGGGTCGAAAGTCGGGGCATCGATCACGCCAAGAATGCTGTCGAGCCGGATGGCTTGCGCGATGCCGGGTTCGCGCAGAACATCGACGATGCCGCCGGCATGGCCGAGCCCGGTGGCCTCGATCAACAGCCGCTCGGGGCGCGGTTGGCGCAACAGCCCGGTAAGGGCCACGCGGAAGCTCGCTCCGGTGGCGCAACACAGGCAGCCGCCGGCGATCTCGCGCACCGTCACGGCGTCCGCCTCGCGCTCTCCGACGAGTGCGCCGTCGATGCCGAGCGCCCCGAACTCGTTGACCAGCACCGCCCAGCGCGCTCCGCGCGGCCGTTGCCCGAGCAGGTGCCGCAGGGTGCTGGTTTTGCCGGCGCCGAGAAAGCCGGTGATCAGGTTGACGCGGGTCGCCTGGCTCACGGCTGGGCGGGCAGCACCCGTAGCTCGACGCGACGGTTGGCGGCGCGTCCGGCGGCGCTGCGGTTGTCCGCGACCGGCTGGGATTCACCATAGCCTTTGGCGCGCAGGCGGTCGGCCGGGATGCCGTGAGCGGTCAGCCAGGAGAGCACCTCGCGGGCGCGCGCTTCCGAGAGTTGCTGGTTGAAGGCGGCGCGGCCGATGCTGTCGGTATGACCGGCGATCTCGACTGCAAGATCGGGATGCGCGCGCAGGATGTCGAGCACCTGCTGCAACGCGGCTTCCGATTCCGGCTTCAGTTGGTTCGAGTTGAACAGGAAATGGATGCCGCCGAGACGCACTGGGGTGTCGTCGGGGCAGCCGGGGAGGCGCCCGCCGCTGGCGGCCAGTTCGGGGCACAGGTCGACGGCGTCGGGCGTGCCATCCTGATCCTGGTCGGGTTCGCAGCCGCTGGCATCGACCGGCCGTCCGGTGGGCGTGCCGGGGCAGCGGTCGTCGGCATCGACCAGACCGTCGCCGTCGCTGTCCTCGATATGGCTCCGCAGTTCGACGATGCGCTGTTTCAATACCGGCAGTTCGGTAAGGCGGCCGCTACAGGCCGACAAGCGGGTTTCGAGCCGGTCGAGCTGTTGATGCTGTGCGACTTCCTGGGCGCGTCGCCGGGATTCGCAGCCGGCCAGGCGTTTGCGCGCATCGTCCAGCGCTTGCTGACTTTGCCGCTGGACCTGGGCAAGGCGGGCCTGGGTGTTTTTCAGCTTCGTGAGGGTCTGCTGGTATTCGGCTTTCGTCGTGGTCAGCGCCTGCTGCGCGCTGGCCCATTTCGATTGCAGCGCCTCCCGTTCTTTCCGCATCGTCTCGTATTGCGTCTCCAGGGATGCGATGCGTTGTTCCGCATCGTGCAGATGACGGCTGGCGCCTTGGTATTGGCCTTCGAGCTGCTGTTTGGCGTCGCTGAGCTGGGCGATCTGGTCTTTGGCCTGGGCGAGCTGTCGTTGGAGCTCATCGATCCGTTCCTGCGAGGCTTGTTGTTGATCGCGCCATTGCGCCAGCTGATGCTCGGTTTCGTGGAGTTTCGCCACGGTCTGGCGGTGTTGCTGTTGCAGGTCGGTCTTGGTGCTCTGGAGCGCGGCCAGGGTGGCGGCCTCGGCGCCGGCCTGTTTGCGCAGCTTGGCCAGCTCCTTCAGTCGCTCCTCGCGCAGTCGCCGCAGGATGCCGAGCTCGCGTTCGGCATTGGTGAGGCGGTAGTTGGCCTGTTCCAGTTGGGTGCGCATCTTGTCCAGCCGGGCGCGCGCCTGCTCGGCCTCGCTGGCGAGTCGGTGCTCGCGCTCGCGCGTGCGTTTGGCCTCCTCGCGTTCACGCTGCGCCAGATGGTTGGCGTCTTGCGCCTCTTTCTCGAGCTGAGCGATGCGCTGTTGTAATGCCTGCTGCTGCGCCAGGGATTGCTGATGCTCGCTTTGCAAGGCGGCGAGCTGTTGTTGGAGCTGTTCGACCTGCGCCTGGGCCTGCTCCCGTTCGCCCTCGCGCTGGGCGAGCTGCTGTTGCAATGCCTGCTGCTGCGTCCGGGATTGCTGATGCTCGTTTTGCAAGGCGGCGAGCTGCTGTTGGAGCTGTTCGACCTGCGCCTGGGCCTGCTGCCGTTCGCCCTCGCGCTGGGCGAGCTGCTGTTGCAATGCCTGCTGCTGCGTCCGGGATTGCTGATGCTCGTTTTGCAAGGCGGCGAGCTGTTGTTGGAGCTGTTCGATCTGCGCCTGGGTCTGCTGCCGTTCGCCCTCGCGCTGGGCGAGCTGCTGCTGCAATGCCTGCTGCTGCGTCTGGGATTGCTGATGCTCGTTTTGCAAGGCGGCGAGCTGTTGTTGGAGCTGTTCGATCTGCGCCTGGGCCTGCTGCCGTTCGCCCTCGTGCTGGGCGAGCTGCTGCTGCAATGCCTGCTGCTGCGTCTGGGCCTGGGCCAGGGATTCTCGCAGCGCCGTAACCTCGTCCCGAGCCTGGTCTCGTTCCGTCCGCGCCTGATCGGCGGCCTGACGGTAGCGGGCGATCCCGGATTCCCAGGCCGCGGTCGGGAAATGGCACTGCCAAACCGCTTGCGGTCCGGAAGCTGCTTGTTGGCCGGCGGGGAGGGCCTCGCAGCTGATCGGGGAATCGACCACGAAGGGGGCGTCGAACAGGATGGTCGGAGGTGGCGCGGCGTCGGCGCCAGTGCCGTGTGCGGCCAGTATCAGGAGGGTGGTCAGCAGGGCGCGGCGGCCCGGAAACAGGGTTTTGGTGCTCATGGCGTCTCCTCGATCGGTTGTTCGGCAGGTTTTCCCGGCATTTTGCGTTGTTGTTCCGCAGCCAGATTAGCATAGATGGGCGCGCTGCGGAGCGTCGTGACGGGCAAGCGTGACGACAGGTGGGGAGGGCGGGAAACGAGGAGAGTGCCGGCAACCCGGGTTGCCGGCGCTTGGCATGGTTCAGGAAGCGGTCAGGCGGCGAAGTTGCTGGCGACGAAGTCCCAGTTGACGATCTTCCACAGCTCTTCGAGGTACTTCGGGCGCAGGTTGCGGTAGTCGATGTAGTAGGCATGCTCCCACACATCGGCGGTCAGCAACGCGGTCTTGCCGTCGGTCATCGGGGTGCCGGCGTTGGAGGTGTTGACGATCTCGAGGCCGCCGTCGGCGTTCTTTACCAGCCAGGTCCAGCCGGAACCAAAGTTGGTGGCCGCGGAGGTGGCGAACTTTTCCTTGAAGTCGGCAAACGAACCGAACGCGCGGTTGATTGCATCGGCCAGGTCACCGCTGGGCTCGCCGCCACCGTTCGGACTCAGGCAGTTCCAGTAAAAGGTGTGGTTCCAGACCTGCGCGGCGTTGTTGAAGATGCCGCCGGATGATTTCATGATGATGTCTTCCAGCGACAGATTCTCGAATTCGGTACCCGGGATCAGGTTGTTCAGGTTGTTGACGTAGGTTTGGTGGTGCTTGCCGTAGTGGTACGAGATGGTCTCAGCCGAGATGACCGGTTCCAGGGCGTTCTGTTCATACGGCAGCGGGGGGAGTTCGTGCGTCATGGTGTGTCTCCTGCATCGTTCAATTAAGTGGAATAACCAAGTGAGTTGCTAAGTTATTGCGCGGGAATTCTATAGCTGGAAGGTTGCGGTTTCAAGCGTTTCCGCCGATCGACCGGGGTTCAAGCGGCTCCATCGCTGCGAGGCGCGCGAAGCCGGCGATGTCGATCTGTTCGGCGCGGATCGATGGATCGATGCCGGCGGCACGGATCCGTTCAGCGTCGAGCAGCCCCTTGAGGTTGTTCAGCAGGGTCTTGCGCTTGTGCCGGAAGGCCTGGGCGACCAGTTGGTCGAAGCGCGCGCGGTCGGGTATCGGCGCCGCCGGAGCGGCTCTCGGAGTCAGACGGACGAAGCTGGATTCCACCTTCGGCGCGGGTTGGAAGGCACGCGCCGGGATGTCGAACAGGGGGGCGATCCGGAGATCGGTCTGCAACATCACCGACAGGCGCCCCCAGCGCTTGCTTCCCGGGGTGGCCGCCATGCGCTGGACGACCTCGCGTTGCAGCATGAAATGCATGTCTTCGATGAAGTCTCTGAATTCCAGCAGGTGGAATAGCAGGGGCGTCGAGATGTTGTAGGGCAGGTTGCCGACGATGCGCAGCTTGCGCTCGTCTTCGCGTGGCGTGCGGTAGTCGAATGTCAAGGCGTCGGCGTTGAACAGTCGAAAGGCGCCCAGTGGCTCGCATTGACGCCGGAGCTCCGGCAGCAGGTCGCGGTCCAGCTCGATGGCGTCGAGCGCTCCGGCGCGGGTGAGCAGTTCGCGGGTGATGGCGGCGCGCCCAGGCCCGATCTCCAGCAGGTGTTGGCCGGGGCGGGGATCGACGGTGTCGATGATGCGCGCGATCACCGCGCGGTCGCGCAAGAAGTTCTGGCCGAAGCGTTTTTTCGCATGCTGATTCATGGGCATGGTGGGCCTGAAACGAAAAACCGGGCCTTGGCCCGGTCGTAGCGTGTCGGAGTACGCACGCCGGCCGTCAGTCGCTGTCGAGGAAGCTGCGCAGCTGATCCGAGCGGCTCGGATGACGTAGTTTGCGCAGCGCCTTGGCCTCGATCTGGCGGATGCGCTCGCGGGTCACGTCGAATTGCTTGCCGACTTCTTCCAGCGTGTGGTCGGTGTTCATGTCGATGCCGAAACGCATGCGCAGCACCTTGGCCTCGCGCGCGGTCAGGCCGGCGAGCATGTTCTGGGTCGATTCGCGCAGGCCCTCGATGGTGGCGGCCTCGACCGGTGACAAAGCGCCGGCGTCCTCGATGAAATCGCCGAGGTGGGAGTCTTCGTCGTCGCCGATCGGGGTTTCCATCGAGATCGGTTCCTTGGCGATTTTCAGCACCTTGCGGACCTTGTCTTCCGGCATATCCATGCGCTCCGCCAGCTCCTCCGGCGTGGCTTCGCGGCCCATTTCCTGCAACATCTGGCGCGAGATGCGGTTCAGCTTGTTGATGGTCTCGATCATGTGCACCGGGATGCGGATGGTGCGCGCCTGGTCGGCGATCGAGCGCGTGATCGCCTGGCGGATCCACCAGGTGGCGTAGGTCGAGAATTTGTAACCCCGCCGGTATTCGAATTTGTCGACCGCCTTCATCAGGCCGATGTTGCCTTCCTGAATCAGGTCGAGGAATTGCAGGCCGCGGTTGGTGTATTTCTTCGCGATCGAGATCACCAGGCGCAGGTTGGCCTCGACCATCTCTTTCTTGGCGCGCCGTGCCTTGGCCTCGCCGATCGACATGCGGCGGTTGATTTCTTTGATGTCGGCGATGGTGATGCCGGTGAATTCCTCGGTTTCGGCCAGTTTGCGCTGCGCGCGACGGATCTCGACCTCGTGCTCGCGCAGGGCGTCGGCGATCTTCGGCAAGGCCTCGAGTTGCGCGTCGAACCAGCCCGGGTCGGTCTCGTTCTGCGGGAAGGTGCTGATGAAATGCTTGCGCGACATGCCGGCATGGTCGACGCAGAGCTTCAGGATCAGCCGTTCCTGTTCGCGAATCGTGCTGACGCAGCGATTCAGGGTGCCGGTCAGTTGGTTGAAGACCGCCGGGATCAGCTTGAATTCGAGAAAGGCGTCGGAGACCTTGCGCAGCGCTTTTTGGTAGGGTTCGTCCTTGTAGGCATGCTTGCGCCGCAGCCGTGTCCAGGCATTGACCGCGCGCCTCAGCGCCTTGATGCGGCGGGCGGCTTCCTCGGGGTCTGGTCCGGTGTTGGCCGGGGTGTCGTCGTCATCGCCGCCAGCCGCCGCCGGCGGGGTCGGCGTGCCGTCGTCGTCGGGGTCGACGAAGCCGGCGATGATATCGGTCAGGCGCAGCTCTTCCTGCTCGTAGCGGTCGAACATCTCGAGCAGTTCGAGAATGGTCGGCGGGAAGGTCGAGATCGCGGCGGAGACCTGGCGCAGACCGTCCTCGATGCGTTTGGCGATCTTCAGTTCGCCCTCGCGGGTGAGCAGTTCGACGGTGCCCATCTCGCGCATGTACATGCGCACCGGGTCGGTGGTGCGACCGAAATCGGCGTCGACCGCGGCGAGCGCGGCGGCGGCGGCCTCGGCGGCGTCGTCGTCGGTGGAGATCGCGGCGTCGGTGAGCGTCGCGGCTTCCGGATCCGGCGCGGTTTCGTGCACCGAGATGCCCATGTCGTTGATCATCCGGATGATGTCTTCGATCTGTTCCGAATCGACGATGCCGTCCGGCAGGTGATCATTGACCTCGGCATAGGTCAGGAAGCCTTGCTCCTTGCCCTTGGTGATAAGCTCTTTGATCTGCGACTGTTTTGCTTGCTGGTCCATGGATTCTCGGTCGGTTACCGGCTGGTTACTACAATTCGGGTCAATCGGCCATTATAGCAGTGATGGGAAGATGCCGCCATAAGCGCATCTGGACAATCGCGCTGAAAAGCCATTGCCCTGACAAGGCGTGGGCCCGATCAAGCGTAGCGGATCGGGCAGCGGCGCAATTACGCGGCGCCGCCGCAGCCGGTTCCGCGGTACTTGAACCGGCCTACAGCGGTTTATTGCCATAAGCGCATGGGTCCGGTCCAGCCTGGTGGACCGGGCGACCGCGCCAAGCCTTTGAAACCAGGAAACGTCAAGCGAAATTGCCTGATAAGCGCATCGGCTCAAGCGGGAGGCTGTCCCCGGATGCGTTGCCGGATGCGTTCTCTCCGGGCCTTGTCGCTGAGACGCTGCAAGGCGCCGCGAAGTTCCGCGCGCAGGCTTTCATCGGAGACTGCCTCGGCGCCTGTCTCCTGAATGCTCAATGGCGCGGCGAAGAGGCGACGGACGATGGGTTCCTCGTCGCTCCCGCGGTAGTGCTCGAGCAGCCGCGCGGGGCTGATATCGGGTTGCTCCCGGATGATTTCAAGCAGGCGCAACAGGAAATCGGTGCCGGGAATGCCGGCATCGGCCCAGTCGGTGACCAGTTCCGGATCGTGGCCGAGCCGGGGGTGGCGCAGCAGCAGGGCGATGGCGATGCGGGTGGCGTTCATGGTCAGCGGACGCGGGGGTCTCGGGCCGGCGCGTCGCGCGGGCGCGCCGTGCGCGGCGTGGGCGCGCAGGCCGAGCAGGTCATCGAGGCGCTTGAACAGCATCTGTCGGAACAGGCCGCCTGGCAGGCGCTCCAGCAAGGGCCGCAGCTGTTCGGCATAGCGGGCCTTGCCATCGGCGCTGCCCAGGTCGATGCCTTCGGCGCTGTGTTCGAACAGATAGTCCGACAGCGGCTTGGCGTGGACTATGCGGTCCTCGAAGGTCTCCCGGCCCTCCTGGCGCACCAGGCTGTCGGGGTCTTCGCCCTCGGGCAGAAACAGAAAGCGCGCCTCGCGGCCGTCGCGCATCATCGGCAGCAGGTGGTTCAACGCCTTCCACGCGGCGGCGCGGCCGGCATCGTCGCCATCGAAGCAGAAGCAGACGGACGGCGCGTGGCGAAACAGGAGTTCGATATGGCGGTTGGTGGCGGCGGTGCCCAGCGTGGCGACCGCGTAGTCGATGCCATATTGCGCCAGCGCGACCACGTCCATGTAGCCTTCGACGACCAGGAGGCGGTCGAGACGACGCAGGGCCTGGCGCGCCTCGTAGAGTCCGTAGAGCGCCTCGCTTTTGTGGAACAGCGGGGTTTCGGGCGAGTTCAGGTATTTTGGCTTGCCGTCGCCGGTCAGGCGACCGCCGAAGCCGACCACGCGACCGCGGGAATCGCGAATCGGGAACATGATGCGTTCGCGGAAGCGGTCGTAGCGCTTTCCTTCGTTGTCGATCAGCATGCCGCTTTCGACAAGGCGGGCGATCTGATCGGCCTGGGTGCCGAAGCGTTTCAGCAGGCGGTCCCAGCCGCTCGGGGCGTAGCCAATGGCGAAACGCGCGCTGATCTCGCCGGACAGGCCGCGTTGCTTCAGGTAGGCAATGGCGTCGGGGTGGGTGCGCAGTTGCTCCCGGTACCAGGCGGCGATCTCGTCGAGCAGTTGGTAGAGCGGCCGATGATCCGGACCTTGGGTTGCGAAGGCTTCGCGCGGCACCTCGATGCCAGCCAGGTTGGCGAGGGTCTCGACCGCGTCGACGAAGCCGATGCGGTCGTATTCCATCAGGAAGTCCAGCGCGTTGCCGTGCGCGCCGCAACCGAAGCAATAGTAGAACTGCTTGCTCGGCGAGACCGAGAACGAGGGGGTTTTCTCATCGTGGAACGGGCAGCAGGCCATCAGATCCTTGCCGGCCTTCTTCAGCGGCACGCGCGCGCCGACGACATCGACGATATCGCTGCGCGCCAGCAGGGTGTCGATGAATTGGCGGGGGATGCGGCCCTTCATGACGGGCGCGGAGGGTTCAACCGGCCAGTTTCTGCTTGACCAGCGCGCTGACCTTGCCCATGTCCGCGCGCCCCTCGAGCTTGGGTTTCAGCGCGCCCATGACCTTGCCCATGTCTTTCATTGAACTCGCGCCGGTGGCGGCCACCGCCTCGTCGACCAGATCGGCGATCTCGTCGTCTCCGAGCGGCTCGGGCAGGTAGGCGGTGATTACTTCCAGCTCGTAGGCTTCCTGCGCGGCGAGTTCGTCCCGGCCGGCATCCTGGTACTGTTGCAGGGAATCGCGGCGCTGCTTGACCATGCGGTTGAGGACCGCGAGGATGTCGCTGTCGGCCAGGTCGCGGCGCTCGTCCACCTCGACCTGCTTAATCGCGGCGAGGATCAGCCGCACCACCCCGAGGCGGCGTTTGTCGCCGCCCTTCATGGCGGCTTTCATGTCCTCGCTAATCTGTTGCTTCAACATGGCGGGTCAGTACTGACGTTCCCAGCGACGGTTCTCGCGAGCCAGCTTCTTCAAGTGGCGCTTGACCGCGGCGGCGGCCTTGCGCTTGCGTTCCGCCGTGGGCTTCTCGTAGAACTCGCGGCGACGGACTTCGGCGAGGATGCCGGCTTTCTCGCAAGAACGCTTGAAGCGGCGCATCGCCACTTCGAAGGGTTCGTTTTCCTTGACCTTTACATGAGGCATATCGACTCTCTGAATGCTGATGGAACCAAAGGCGCGCAATTCTACCGATCCGGCCGGGAAAATGCAAAGTCGTTGCCAGCTGGCGTCTCCCCATTTTTCATCTCATTGCCCCCAGTAAGCCGGGCGCATCAGCGAACAGGTCGGGTGGTGGTGGCGCGGTGGCTCCCGAATGTCGCCTGCGGCGCAACCAGGGGTGGAAGATGACCCGGGCTGCGCTGAACAGGTGTTGCCAGCCGGCCAACAGGCTGTAGAACGGGAAGGTCGGAGATTTCCGGGATTTCTGGCGCCGGGCTTTCTCCAGCAGTTTGCCGCCTTCTTCCTGATAGGATGCCAGCAGGGCCCAAGCCAGACTCGCCAGCGCCACCAGGTTCTGCAACGTAGTGAAACGCCGTGCCTGCACGCCCTCCAGATCAAATCCCTGCTTGGTGAAGCGGTAGCCTTCCTCGCAGGCCCAACGGTCCAGGTAACTGTGAATCAATCGCTCTCCCTGACGGCGTCCCCGCACTG
>JALVEB010000035.1 GCA_027008705.1 Sedimenticola sp.
TCCGACCCGGAGGCCTGGCTGCGTGGTGGCGCGGGTAGCCAGGGCCTGGATGATGCCGCCATCGAGGCCCTGATCGAACGCCGCCTCGCCGCGCGGCGCGACAAGAACTGGGCCGAGGCCGATCGCATCCGCGATCAGCTGGTGGAGCAGGGCATCGTGCTCGAGGACAGTGGCGATCACACCAGCTGGCGGCGCAAGTAGTCAGGGGGGATCAATCGTTTCGGCGCCCGACGAAGAGCACGCGGTTGCGCGCAAGCCGGGTCTCTTCGATGGTTTCGAAATAGCGCGAGAAGGCCTCGCGAAACCAGTCGAGACGATACCAGTCCGGCACCTCGGGTATGCGTTCGAAGCGTGAGCTGTAGAGTCCCAGCGGCATGAACTCGATCACCAGCAGCTTGCGTGTGAATCGCTTCAGCCGCTGCAAGATGAAATCGATGGTTAGCTTCTGTGTCAGCAGCAGGTGGTGGGTCAGCGCTAGAGCCAGCACCATGTCGCTGGCCAGGCGTTGTTCGGCCGCCTGGAAGCGGCGGTCGCCGATCGACATCGAGAAGTTCAGTAACACCGGGTCGACACGGCTGTCGTCATCTTCCCGCAGCGCGCGGTAGAGGTGATCGATGGCGTTGCTGTCGTAGTCGGCGCAGATTACATGGTCGACATCGGTGGCGTCCGCGATCGCGCGCGAGAAGAAGCCGGCGTTGCCGGCCATGTCCAGCACTGTGCGGGGGCGGTGTCGGCGCACCAGTTCGATGATGTGCGCCTGGCGCGCATCGGGCCGGGCCTCGCGATGGTAATCGCCCCAGGCCGAGTCGGCGCGAGGGGGGCGGATCGCGGCGGTGCGGCGTTGCAGCGCCTCGAGGTCGACGGCCGAGAACGGCAGCCCCCAGTGCCGCGAGAAGGCGATGATGCGTTCGGCTAGCCGGGCGCGGCGTTCGCTCACCGAGGCGATCCGTCGGAACTCCGCCAGCGGCACGCTGTTGAGCGCGCGGTAGCGGGTCAGCAGAAACTCAAAGCGCGCGAGCCAGGCGACGGGCAGCGCGCGCGCCACCCGGTGACGCCAACGCCAGTAGCCGGTCAAGGGAAGCTGGTCGCCGTGAAGCGCGTGACGGGCGAGGAAGGCATCGCCGGCCGACCACATCCGCAACGGTGCATCGAAGCTGCGCAGGAATTCTCCGTAGGGACGCCATCCAGGTCGTTTGCAATTGAAATCCCGATACACCGGGACGAAGCTGCCGAGATCGATGAACAGCGGGTGGCCATGCCGGAACAGGATGTTGAAGCCATGCGCGTCCAGCGTCTGATAGCCGTGGCGGCGCGCGACGCGGTTGACCTCCAGCGTGGTCAGCGCGGCGTCCTTCAGCATCTCGAACGACCACTCGTCGGGGTGGGTGACCACCGGCACGCGCGCATGGCGGAACACCAGGTCGCTGTCGTCGGTGGTCAGCGTGGTGAGTTCGGTATGGGGAAACAGGTCGCGCTCGACCAGTTCCTCCACCAGACCGGAACGCCACAGCGCGAGCATCGCCTCGCGCCGCGCCGGGTGGATGGCGCGATGGATCTCGCCATTCCACTCGAACAGATAGCCGTTCGGGTCATAGGAGGGGTGGCGGCGGATCTCGCCGGCCGGAATCGGCTGGCTGCTCATCGGCTTGCGCCATGGGTATAATCGGCGCGGGCGGGCGAATCGTCCATGGGCGTTACGGGAGGGTCGAATGTCCAAACAGGTCTCTATTCTAGCTCGAACGTTGGTTTCGGTCACTTCGGAGGGCGGATGAACGGCGCGCGCGGCCTGGTGATGGCGGTGGCGCTTCTCGCGTTGCCGCTGGTATTGGCGGGCGGCGCCTCGGCGTTGTTGAGTCAGGGGCCGAAGAACCGCCTCGACGACTGGGACCGGCAGGGCCATATCGGTGACGAGGCAAGCTGGCGGCGCGCGGTGGAGCTGCTCGAGCTGGCGGCGTGGCTGAATCCGCTGGACGCCGAGATCCCGCTGGCATTGGGCCGCTACCACCATTGGCTCGGCGTCTCGCGCGGGGTGCTCGACGAGGGCCGCCATGCCGCGTTGGTCGATGCCGGGCGGTATTATCGCAGGGCGTTGGTCTTGCGTCCGCGGTGGTCGTTGGCATGGATGTATCTTGGTGATGCCCTGGTGCTCGATCGCCGCTTGCGCTCCGGAGGCCTGGCGGCATTGCGCAAGGTGCTCGAGATCGATCCCTACGGCACATACGCCACCCAGCGCGCGTTGGAATTGATGGCCTTGGGCTGGCGTCTGCTCGAACCCATCGACCGCTGTCTTTTCGGCGCCATCGTTGCCTATCGCGACGCCTGGCCGAAGGCCTGGCGTTCGCTCGGCGAGGACGCGCGCGAGCGGGTGGTGGGGCGGCTGCCACGCGGCGTGCTCGACGAGGGCCGCCTGCGCAGGCTGCGCAACGGGTTGACGGCGCAGCGCAAGGTCTATGTCGAAGCCTCGTTCCTGGAACGTTTCGCCATCGGCCTGCGCGCGCGCCCGCGCGATCTCGCCGCGCGTTATTGCGCCCCGCAAGGAGAATCCGGTGCCGCCTCGCTCTGACGATCGCCATGCCATTGGATCGCTGTTCATGCTGCTGTTCATGCAGCCCTTTCCGATGGGAGGCAACCGGCCGGTCATCTGGTGGCTGTTCGAGGCCGGCTTTCTCCTGCTCGCGGCGTGGATCGCCTGGCGACGACCCGGGCGCCTCGAACGGCTTGCGGCCTCGGATGACGCTTTGCGCTGGTTGTGGCCGGCCCTGTTGGCTTGGTGGTTCGCGCAGTTGGCGTTCGGGCTGTTCGGCCCGGGTTTGGCGTTGGATGCGAACGGCTTGGCGCAGGAAACGCTGAAGGGGCTGGCCTGGATCGCCGCGGGTTTTTCCGCCTTTCTGTTGCTGCGCGGAAACGCCGATCATCGGCGTTTCGCATTGTTGCTGGTGGCGCTCGGCGGCGCGCAGGCGCTGCTGGGGCTGGTCACCTACAACAACCACCGGATGGGCATTTGGGGCGGACAAGCCCAGTATTTTTTCGCGGCCACGGGAAGCTACCCGAATTACAATCATTTTGCCGGCCTGTTGGAGCTGTGCCTCCCGTTCGGTGTGGTGCTGTCGGTCGCACTGGCGCGCGAGGGGCGCTTGTGGCTCTCGTTCACCGGACTGGCGACGCTGACGGCGACGCTGGCGATGGCCATCGCGCTGCCGATGAGCGGATCACGCGCGGGGGTGGCGGCCTTCTGTCTTGCCGCTTTGTTGGCGGCTCCGCTGGCCGCGCGCGGGCGTCGGCGCGCCGACGCGGTGTCGCGACGGCGCTTGTGGCTGACGCTGGGAGCGGGCATCGCGGTGGTCGCCGTCGGCTTGCTCTCCAGCGATCTGCTGTATCGCTTCGCGACCCGTGGCGGTCATTCGATCCGCCCGATTCTGTGGGGTGACCTGCTCGGCGCCTTGCGCGCCCATCCGTGGCTCGGCAACGGTCCCGGGACCTTTGTCGATCTCGCGCCGCTGTACAAATCCTGGCTGTTGCCGATGCGCGATTACCACTATGCGCACAACGATTATCTCCATTGGATGATCGAGAACGGGGTGCCCTTGGCGTTGCTGCTGTTCGCGATCGTTGGCGCGGCCTGGGCGCGGTTGGCGCGTTATGTGGCACGCGGCGAGCACGATGCCGAGCGACGTTTGCATGCGCTGGCCTGCCTGTGGGCGTTGCTTGCGCTGGCCTTGCACGGTCTGTTCGATTTCAATTTCCATATCCCGGCGAACGCGGCGCTGTATATGGCGATCCTGGGCGTCGGCGCGAGCATCGCTTTCGGTTGGCGGCGTTCGCGTCGGCGGCGCGCGTCGGCGCGCTGAGGGCATGAGCACGCACGGCCTGGCGCGGCTGTTGTCGCGCAGCGCGGTGGCGCAGGCCCTGTCCAGCCTGGTCAGCTTCGGCCTGTCGTTATTCGTGATCCTGAAGGCGCCGAAGGAGGATTTCGGCCTGTTCTCGCTGGTGCTGGCGGCCTTGTGGCTGGGGGTCGCGGCCGCGAACGCGCTGGTCGGTTTGCAGATGCCGGTACTGTACGACCATGGGAAACAGGAGGCGGGCTACTTCGCGACCCTGTATCAGGTATTGCTGCGCGGCGCCTTGCTGGTTTCGGTGGGGGTCGCGCTGCTGGCCGCGCTGGCCTGTTGGGGCGGGTGGTTGCCGATGCGCGGCCTGTGGCTGGTGCTGGCCACGCTGTGCCTGCTGGTGGTGCAGGTGACGGTCGAATTTGTCCGCCAGATGCATTTCATGCTCGAGGCGATCGCCGCGGTGGTGCGCATGCGTCTGGTGTCGATGGCGGTGATCGCATCGGGTTGCGCCGGGTTGTGGCGGCTCGATGGGGTGGATTTCCTGCTGGCCTGCCTGGCTTTGTACGCGCTCGGCCAGCTCGTCGGGCTGGTTTTCGCCGATTGGTCGCGGCTCATGCCGGGGCAGGCGTCCGGGTTGACGGCGATGACGCGGCGGGCGTGGCGACAAGGGCGCTGGGCCTTGCTGAATTCGCTGTTCTTGTGGCTGGCGTCGCAGGGTTTTCTCTATCTGCTCTCGCTGTATGCCGGGCTCGGCGCGGTGGCCGAGGTGAATGCCGCGTATAATTTCGTTGCGCCGTTGATCCTGCTTTCGACCAGTTTCATGCAGGTGATGTTGCCGCGCATGAGCGCGATCGTGGATCAGGATGCCGCTGGAGTCACCGCGCTGCGCCACACGGTTCTGCGTGTGTTGGCGGGGATTGTCGTTGGTTACGCGCTGCTGTTGTGGCTGTTGTTTCCGTGGGTCGAGTCGCGCTTTCTTGCGGTGCGCGGCTACCGGGATGTCGGCCTCTATGTCGGACTGTGGCTGGTGGCGATGGCGGTTACCTTCTATCGTGGCAATCTGGCGGTGGTGCTTCAGGCGATGAACCGCTATCACCGGATCGCGCGCCTGTCGTCGCTTTATGCCTTGCTGGGCCTGGGCCTGGCGCTGGCTTTGATTCCGCCGTGGGCGGGTCTGGGCGCATTGCTCGCGCGGGCGCTCAATGAGGGGATATTCGTGGTATTGTTGCGGCGCGCGCTGATTGGAGAGCGGCGGCTGAAAGCATGGCAATGGTAAAGACAACGGGCGGCTATCCCGCTCCTCGGGCCGATATCGGCAAGGCGCTGATCGCGTTGGTATTGCTGGTTTGCCTGCCGGCGGCGCTCCCGCATATGGTTTCCGTCGGCGGTGTGTCGCTGCTCGGTCTGTTTTCCGCCGCGGTCGCCGCGACGATGTTGATCGGCGTGGCGACCAATCCGGCGCTGGGGCCCGTGACCGCACGCGCCGCCTTCTGGCTGCTCCTGTTCTGGCTTTATGACCTGCTCGGCTTTGCGTGGCAGCCGATGAATCTTGCCGTGGCGCAGGATAATATCGTTTGGGGCGGTTTTCTGTTCACGATCCTGTTCTCGGCGCATGTCGCCCGGGTGTCTCCCGATCTGGTGGAGATGGTGGCGGCTTTCAAGTGGCCGGCGGTGGCGGCCAGCGGGCTCTTGATGGGGGCGGCTGTTCTGTTCGATGTCGGTGGAAACGCGGCGACCTTGTTGGCTCTGTGGCCGTGCGCGCAACTGGTGGCGGACAGCCGCTCGGGTCGCGCCGCCGATCTCATCGTGGTGTTGTTGCTACTGCTCGGCATGGCGTGGCTCGGCGCGCGCATCGCGGTGGGTGCGGTGTTGATGATGTTGTTCCTGCTGCAGGCGGTCGAGGGTCGCTGGAGCAACCCTTTCCGGAAGTTGAGTCGCATCCTGGCCGGCGTCGCGGTCGTGATCGGGCTGTTCATCGCGGCATCGCTTTATATCAGTCGCTTTCGTTCGGCCTTTCTGGTCGGAGACCAGGCTTTCGAGATCGGCGGGATCGCGATCAATACCTCGGGCAGGCTCTATTGGTGGAATGTGATCTATGACTACGCCCTGGAGCATCCCTGGCTGGGTTGGGGGCTGGATGTGCCGACGGTCATGGAGCACCTCGACCGCTGGTCGCATCCTCATAACGACTATCTGCGTCTGTTCCATCACCTGGGGTTGATCGGCCTGTCGCTGTGGCTGCTCTTCTACTTCCGGGTCTGGCGCTTGTTGTTGTCGACCGCCCGTTATTTGTGGCGGGTGGCCGGCAACCGCGCCGAAAGCCGTGTGGTGTATGCGGCTTTTCTGTACTTTTCAGCGCTTGCGGTGACGATGGTTACCGACAATACCATTGTTTATAGCTTCATTATGTTTCCGTTGGGGGTGTACCTCGGGGTTTCGCTGGGTTTGATGGACCGGCTGTGGGCTGCCTCCGTGGCGGCGGGCGAATCGCCGTCAGCCATTGCAGATCCTGGGGCCATCCGGTCCGCCGGTTGATGAATCGCGCGGCTTGTTCCATCCGTTTTCCTCGATGCGGCGCAAGGCGTCGGCGAACAGGAGCATGCGCGAACCACGCGCCGGCAGCGGGGTGACGCGTTCGAGGTCGCTGCGGATCTCTTCCAGCGTGGCGCGGAATTCCCGCGAGGTCCTGATCCAGCCATGGTGGGCCGGGGGAAAGCGGTAATAGCTCATCGATTCATGCGCGTAGCTGACGAGCAGGGTCGCCGCGTCGGTCAGCTTCATGTCGGCGAGTTCGTGAAAGATTTCATCGGCCTTGCTCGCGGCGGCCTTTTCGTCGCCCTGGGCATGGATGATCTTCAGCATCAGCCGGATCTGCTCGCGGCGCTCGGCCGGCACGCGCTCGAGTATCTCCTGATAGAAGGTGTCGAGGTCACGTTGCCAGCTTGCGCGGGGATAGAGATCCATGATGTCGGAGACCAGTTCGTCGCTCGCCTCGCAGACGAACAGATCGACATCGACCAGACCACGTTGGCGCAGTGCGCGCAACAGCCGTGACCAGCCATGATGCGGACCCGGCCGGCCGGGTTCGATACCGGCCACGAGACAACGACCGGCGGTGTCGACCGCGAAGGCGACCAGTAATTCGTCGTCTTCGTCGTGTGCCGACGGACAGGATATCGCAACCAGGTGAACGTAGGGACAGTGTTCGTCGAGCGGGCGTTCCGTCCATACCGCGAGCTCCAGGTCTTCTTCGTGGTCGGGCGGCGTTTCGGGAGCCTGCGCGGCGCGGGGCGGGAACAGCCCTTTTTCGGTGGGATCGGCCGGATGGTGTTCCGGGATCATGTTCTTGCGATCGCTGAGCACGCGCTCGACGATCCTCGCGTCGACACGGTCGCGCTTCTCGGCGAAGGCGTAGACCAGCGCGGTATCGCAGATCAGGTTAATGACGCGCGGCGTGCCTCCGCTGGCGCGATGGATGGCGGCGAGCGCGTCGGGAGTGAACAAGCGGGCTTCGCCGCCCGCCTTGCGCAGCCGGTAGGCGATGTATTCCCGCGTTTCATCCTCTTCCAGTGGCCCAAGGTGGAAATCGACCGCGATGCGTTGTCGGAACTGGGCCAGGTCGGGGTGCGCGATGCGCTCGCGTAGCTGTGGCTGCCCGACCAGGATCACTTGCAGCATCAATTGCTTGCCGGCGTTGATGTTCGACAGCATGCGCAGCTCCTCGAGGCTTTCGATATCGAGGTTTTGCGCCTCATCGATGATCAATGCGACATGCCGGCCCTGCTCGTGTTCCGCCTCGATGAAACGGCGGAAGGTGTCGAACAGCTCGATGCGTGAATCCGCCTGGTAGGGTTGCCCCAATGACAGCAGGACCCACCGCAACAGTTCGTCTGGCCCGATCCGGGTGTTGCTGATCAGCCCGACCGTGATATGGCTGGGCATTTGGTTCAGCAGATGGCGGACCAGCGTGGTTTTGCCGCAGCCGATTTCACCGGTGATCAGCAGGAAGCCGGCTTCGTGCAGCAGGCCGTATTCGAGCATCGAATAGGCCAGGCCGTGGGTTTTTCCAAGATAGAGCAGCGTTGGGTCTGGGATCAGGGAGAAGGGCTTTTCCCTGAGCCCGAAGAATGCCTCGTACATAGCGGTAGACCTCACGATGGCAGGGGATCCATTCCCGAAATATCCTGGTGGCCAGGGCGATTTCCAGCTCCCCTTGCGCGAAGAAAACCCTTGACTACCAAGCGAATTGTAGACCAACCTCAGCGATACTTTCCAATGAACGGGAATCGCCGACCCGGTGTCCGTCGCATGGGACCCGGTTTTTTCGATCGGCCGAAGGCGCGCTTGACATTCCCCGGGCTTTTCACTAGAAATGCCAGCCGTGAACGGGGTGTTGGCCCCGCCAGGCCCGTGAATGACAACCGCCGGGGGATGCCGTGCCGATAGCCGATCAATTATTGCAGGGCCTGAGTCTGATGGTGCTCGGCATGGGCATCGTGATGGGTTTTCTGGTGTTGCTGATCGGGGCGATGCGCCTGATGTCGCGTGTCGCGGCGCGCTTCGGCGCCGCGGCGCCCGCTCCTTTGCCGCGTGCCGCTCCGGCGGCGCCCGCCGTGGGCGCGCATTCCCCCGACGCGGCGTTGATCGCGGCGATCGGCGCGGCGATCGCCCGTTTCCGGCAGGACCACTCCTGACCTTCCTTCTCCTCACTCCAGAGCGTATATCCCCATGGCGAAACTAGGAATCACGGATGTCGTGCTGCGCGATGCGCACCAGTCCCTGCTGGCGACGCGCATGCGTCTCGAAGATATGCTGCCGATCGCGCCGAAGCTCGATGAGGTCGGTTTCTGGTCGCTCGAGAGCTGGGGCGGGGCCACCTTCGACGCCTGTATCCGGTACCTTGGCGAGGATCCGTGGGAGCGGCTGCGCCAGCTCAAGAAGGCCATGCCGAACACGCCGCAGCAGATGCTGTTGCGCGGCCAGAATCTGCTCGGTTACCGCCATTATTCCGATGACGTGGTCGAAGCCTTCGTCGAGCGCGCCGCCGAGAATGGCATCGACGTGTTCCGCATCTTTGACGCGCTGAACGATTTCCGCAACCTCGAGACCGCGGTCAAGGCGGCGCTGAAGACCGGCAAGCACGCCCAGGGTACGATCTCCTATACCACCAGCCCGGTGCATACGGTGGAGCGCTACGTCGAGATGGGGCGCCGGCTCGAGGATATGGGTTGCAATTCGATCTGCATCAAGGACATGGCCGGCCTGCTGAAGCCCTATGTCGCCGGTGAGCTGGTCTCGCGGCTGAAGGAGGCCTGCTCGATTCCGATCGCGATGCATTCGCATGCCACCACCGGGATGAGCACCGCGACGGCGGTGAAGGCGGTCGAGGCCGGGCTGGATCTGCTCGATGCGGCGATCTCGTCGATGAGCATGACCTACGGCCATTCGCCGACGGAGTCCGTGGTGAGTATCTTCCGCGATACAGAGCACGATACCGGCCTCGATCTGAAACGCCTCGAAGAGATCGCCGCCTATTTCCGCGAGGTACGCAAGAAGTATGCGCGCTTCGAGGGTTCGTTGCGTGGGGTCGATTCCCGCATCCTGGTAGCCCAGGTGCCCGGCGGCATGCTCACCAACCTGGAGAGCCAGTTGAAGGAACAAGGCGCCGTCGACCGTCTTGACGAGGTGCTCGAGGAGATCCCGCGGGTACGCGAGGATCTGGGATTCCTACCCCTGGTTACCCCGACCTCGCAGATCGTCGGCACCCAGGCGGTGCTGAATGTGCTGACCGGAGAGCGCTACAAAACGATTACCAAGGAGACCGCGGGCGTATTGCGCGGCGAATATGGCGAGACCCCGGCGCCGGTGGATGCCGCGCTTCAGGCGCGCGTGCTCGACGACGGCGAGGAACCGATCCGTTGTCGCGCCGCCGACCTGCTCGAACCCGAGCTGGAGTCGCTCACCGACGAACTGGTCGGCATCGCGGCGGAGAAGGGGGTGAGGCTGGTCGAGCCGGTGATCGACGATGTGCTGATCTACGCCCAGTTTCCGCAGATCGGCCTGAAATACCTGCAAAACCGGGGCAACGCGGCGGCCTTCGAGCCACCGCCGGAAGCTGGAGCTGAAAGCACGCCGGCAGCGCCTCCCAAGGAGGCCTTGGCGCCCGAGAGTTACCATGTCTCGGTCAATGGCGTCGGTTACGATGTCATCGTCGCGCCGGGCGGCGCGGTCAGCGACATCCATCCGAGCGCCGCGCCGCCCGCCGCCTCGCCGCCCACCCCGGTGGGCGCCGGTGGCGAGACGGTGCCGGCGCCGCTCGCCGGGAATATCTTCAAGATCGAGGTCGCGCCGGGGCAGCGTATCGAGGCTGGCGACGTGGTGTTGATCATGGAAGCGATGAAGATGGAGACCGAGGTGCGTTCGCCCTCCGCTGGCACGGTTGTCGAGGTACTGGTGAAGGAAGGCGATGCGGTGCAGGTCGGCGACCCGCTGCTGAGCCTGGGTTGACGCATGGATATCGGGCTGCACGCACTATGGGATTCGACCGGCCTGGCGCACATGTCGCCGGGTCAGGCCGTGATGATGCTGGTCGGCTGCCTGCTGATCTGGCTTGCCATCGTAAAGAAGTTCGAACCGTTGCTGTTGCTGCCGATCGGTTTCGGCGCGATCCTGTCGAACATCCCGGTCGCCGATATCGCCGGCCCCGAGGGGTTGCTCGGCTATCTCTATGAGGTGGGCATCGAGACCGGCGTGTTCCCCTTGCTGATCTTCATGGGCGTCGGCGCGCTGACCGACTTCGGCGCGCTGATCGCGATGCCGAGCACGTTGTTGCTTGGCGCGGCGGCGCAGTTCGGCATCTTCGCGACCCTGATCGGCGCGCTTGCGTTGAATCTGGTGCCCGGTTTCGAGTTCAGCCTGTCGGACGCCTCGGCGATCGCCATCATCGGCGGCGCCGATGGCCCGACCGCGATCTTCCTGGCCTCGCGTCTGGCGCCGGATCTGCTGGGCGCGATCGCGGTTGCGGCCTACTCCTACATGGCCCTGGTGCCGCTGATCCAGCCGCCGATCATGCGCGCGCTGACCACCGAGCAGGAGCGCCGCATCGTCATGCAACAGCTGCGTCCGGTCTCGCAAACCGAGAAGATCCTGTTCCCGTTCACCGTGCTCGGCCTGTGCATCCTGTTCCTGCCCTCGGCCGCGCCGCTGATCGGCATGCTGATGCTCGGCAACCTGCTGCGCGAGAGCGGCGTCGTCGAACGCCTGAGCAAGGCGGCGCAGAACGAGATCATCAACATCGTGACCATCTTCCTCGGTCTTTCGGTGGGTTCCAAGCTCTCGTCCGAGAAGTTCCTGAGCCTCGAAACCCTCGGCATCCTCGCGCTCGGCGCGATCGCCTTCTGCATCGGTACCGCCGCCGGCGTGCTGATGGGCAAGCTGCTCTCGCGTCTCAGCGGCGGCAAGGTCAACCCGCTGATCGGCGCGGCGGGCGTCTCGGCGGTGCCGATGGCCGCGCGCGTGGTCAACAAGGTCGGACTCGAGGCCGATCATCACAACTTTCTGTTGATGCACGCGATGGGACCCAACGTTGCCGGCGTGATCGGCTCGGCGGTGGCCGCCGGCGTATTGCTCGCGGTAGTCGGCGGCTGAACCCGATCGCGTCCCGGTACGCGGAGAACCCCCGTTGGCTGTCCGAATTTCTTACATCCTGTTTCCGGTATGCAAGCGATTGAAATCCCAATTGATTTTGTTGCGAAGCCTGTAATTTCCGCCTCCCGTTCCTCCCGAACTGTCGATGAAGTTTACAATTCTTGACGCATGTAATGCATGGAATTCAATAACTTATTGATTCTTAATAGGATATTATGGAGTGGTGTGCATATTGCTTCGCTCGGAAAGACAGAGTTGGAGATGTACAACAAGAAGCCGGCGGTCGTAGCCGGGCCGACCCGAGGGGTGGATAGGCGGCATGGTCGTCGACGGCGGGCCTCAAATGAAAGAGGAGGAAGCGACCATGTCAACGATATCCAGAATCCCCCGGAAGCCAGGAACGGCGGCGGACCGCGGCGCCATGCCGTGGGCGGTCGCGGCGCTGGCCGGGATGATGCTCACCGCCGGCAGCGCGCAGGCGAGCTGGGTGCGCGGGACCGCCTTTGTCGCCGGTTCGAGCATCGACCCCTTGTTCCAGGCGTTCCCGCCCGATGTGCTGACCCAGTCGGTGGCCACGGGGCATTTCAACGACGCTCAGAAGAACGTTTTTTCAGAGTCCGACATCGGCAACGGCGCTCTGCGCGGGAGCTTGTCGATCATCAATGGCACCGGCGCCCTCACCGTCAACCCACGGCTCGGCGAGACTGTCGCCTTCAACAATACCACCGGCCAGCCACAGCAGTGGAACTTCGATTTCGCCATTGACGGCACGGTGACGACCAGCGGTGATCCGGTACCCATCACCCAGTTTTTCCCCGGCGTCGGGACGCTCACCACCACATTCGTTTCGTTTGCGCTGCACATCTTCCCGGGTAACACGGTCTCGCCCACGAAGAGTCCCAACAACCCACCGCCGGTTCCGCTCCACAAGGACTGGCAGCAGGCGATCGCCGATGGCGAGGCGCTGTTCAGCGAAACGCGCAGGCTCGATTTCGGTACCGGTACCAATTTTCTGGACAACGTCAATCTGGTGCTCAATGACAGCATCTCGGGCAGCCTGTCGTTACCGCTGGGTTTGAGCAGTTTCGACGTCGTGCTGCTCGCGGGGCTGGGGACCAGCGTCCCGGGAACCCAGAATTCCAGCATCGTCATGGACTTCAGCCGGACGGCGGCTTTCTCGATCACCTCGCCGGTGCCGTTCACCTCGCAGTCGGGTCTGTTTCTGACCGGCAGGAACGCCTCCGCGCCGGCGCCGGACGGATTGGCGCTGCTTGGTCTCGGCTTCGCCATGCTGGGTTGGTGGCGCGTGGGTCAGCGGGAGTCATTGCTCGGCGGCTGAATCGACCCGAGGTCGTATCTTTGTCGTCCATAAACTCATGGGCGACGAGTATGCATCTGACATAAATGGCTCTGGTGGCGTCGCCGTGGGTTGACGGAGTCTGGGCGAATGCGGAAAAGCCCTTGACTCCGGACCTGGGTCCGGGGTTCAGAATGCTTCCATCTTGGTACGGGGGATGGAGCATGGCGGTCTTGGAATTCCAGATCACCGGCATGAGCTGTGATCATTGCGCGAAACGGGTCGAGGAAGCGCTGGCGGCGCTGGAAGGCGTGTCCGCGCGTGTTTCCTACGCTCAGGGCGTGGCGCGTGTCGAGACTTCCGGCCCGCTCGATCGCGGGCGATTGTTGCGCGCGATCGAGCAGGCGGGCTATGGCGCGCGTGAGCCGGTCGGTGATGATGGGGGGCGCCTCGCCGATCATCGCGAGGAGCTCTCGCTGGCCGTCGTCGGTTCCGGTTCCGGCGCCTTTGCCGCCGCCATCGAGGCCGCTTCGCGAGGCGCGCGCGTGACGCTGATCGAAGGGGCGGAGGTAATCGGCGGCACCTGTGTCAACATCGGCTGCGTACCATCCAAGATCCTGATCCGCGCGGCCCATCTGGCCCATCTTCAGGCTCATCATCCCTTTACGGGTCTGTCCCGGCGCACTCCCGGGATCGATCGCGCGGCGCTGCTGCGTCAGCAACAGGCGCGCGTCGAGGAATTGCGTCACGCCAAGTACGAAAGCGTCCTCGCCAGTCACCCGAATATCCGCCTGGTGCGCGGCTGGGCGCGTTTTGCCGCCGAGCGCACGCTGGTCGTTCGCGATCGCCAGGGCGCGGAGAGCGAGATCGAAGCGGATCGTATCCTGCTGGCCACCGGCGCGCGCCCGCGGATTCCCGATATCCCCGGGCTTGCGCAAACGCCTTACTGGACTTCCAGTGAGGCGCTGCAAGCGGAAAAGGTACCTGAGCACCTGGTGGTGCTCGGTGGTTCGGTGGTGGCCTTGGAACTGGCTCAGGCCTGGCTGCGCCTGGGAGCGCGGGTCACGGTGATGGCGCGCAGCCGCTTTTTGTCGCGGGAGGATCCGGCCTTGGGTGAAGGTCTGGCGGCGGTATTCGAAGAGGAGGGCGCGCGCGTGATGTTGGACACGCTTCCCAGCGGGATACGGCATGATGGCGACCGCTTCGTTCTGGCCACGCCGGCCGGCGAGCTGCGCTGCGACCATCTGCTGGTCGCAACCGGCCGGCGGCCCAATACCGACGGGCTGGCGCTGGAGAAGGCGGGGGTGGAGACCGACCTCAACGGCGCGATCCGTGTCGACGATCACATGCGCACCTCGGCCGAATCGGTATATGCCGTCGGCGATTGCACCGACCAGCCGAAGTATGTCTACGTCGCCGCCGCGGCCGGCACGCGCGCCGCCATCAACCTGACCGGCGGCGATGCCGCGCTGGATCTCAGCGTGATGCCGGCGGTGGTCTTCACCGACCCGGCGGCGGCCACCGTCGGTCTCGATGAAGCCGAAGCAGCGCGCCGTGGCATCGAGACCGACACGCGCACCCTGGGGCTGGAGAACGTCCCGCGCGCGCTGGCCAACTTCGATACCCGGGGTTTCATCAAGCTGGTGGCCGAGGCCGACAGCGGCCGTCTGCTCGGCGCCCAGGTGCTGGCGGCGGAGGCCGGCGAGATTATCCAGAGCGCGGCATTGGCGATCCGCAACCGCATGACGGTCGACGAGCTGGCCGGGCAACTGTTTCCGTATCTGACCTGGGTCGAGGGGCTGAAACTCTGTGCCCAGACCTTCCGCAAGGATGTAAAGCAATTGTCATGTTGCGCCGGTTGAAGGCGGTGGCGCGGAGCGTCGGTCCGGCGACGAACGATTCCCTGTTAACGAGAGAAGCATGAAAGAGTTTATCGAACAATTTGCCGGATTGATCGGCGCCGGCGTGGCCGCCGCCTGCTGCCTGAGCCTGCCCGCGGTGCTCGGCGCGGCTGGCCTTTGCCGTGGCAAGGGCTATCTCTATGTCCCGCGGAAGGAATGCGCGTTGCGGGGCGGTGTGCCGCTCGAAGGATCCGAAGGCGACCCGGCCGGCGCTTGAGCGAGCGGATTCACGAAGTGCTCTTGCGCATGGCCGCGCCGATGGCCAAGGCGTTGAGCGCGATGCACCGATGGCCGGTCCAGAAGGCAGATCCGCCAGCGCGGAGGCCACCAGGCCGAGCGCATAGCCGCTGACGCCCACCAGCCAGGCGATGCCCAAGCCGCGCCAGCCGGCTTTCTCCCGCGCGACCAGCGCCGGGACGATCAGGCTGGTGAACACCAGATAGACGCCGACCAGTTGCACCGAAGCGGTGATCGCAAGCGCGAAAACCAGGTAGAAACCAAAGCCGGTGCGCAGCCGGGGCAGGCGGAACCACGGGATCAGCAACACCGCGTATAACAGCGCGACCGGTAGCAGTTGACGCCAGTCCACCCACAGGATCTGGCCGGAGAGCAACTCCTTGAGGTGCTCTCCGCCATGCGGATTGTGCGCCACCGTCAGCAGGCGGTCGATGGTGTCGTCGAACGAGCCGAACAGGTCACTGGCCCGCTTCGTGCCCCCCACCGTGAAACGGCAGGGTGATCTCCGGGATGCCGGTCTGACGTGACAGCCAGCGCGCCGGGGCCGGATCGACGTAAGCAGCATGGAGGATGGCCTTCGCCGGGGTGTTTTTCAGCCGCGCCTTCAGATCGGCGAGGTAGCCCGGCATAGGGGGGATGCCGGGCTTGGGCTCCAGTTCCCCGACCCGGCGCAGTCCCAGCCAGGCTTCCAGGTAGGGCCATTGGCGATGATGAACGACCACCACCATGCCACGCAACGGCGTCGCGCGCTGCTCCCAGCGGGTGATCGCCTGGTTCCAGCGGACCTCGAAATCCGTCAGCCGCCCCAAGCCTTGTCATGGGAAAACCGTCTTCCCCTCTTCAGTGTGTTTGATCCCGTAGATCCACACGTTGGCGAGGAACGAGTGGTCCGGCAAGGCAAGCACGCTTCAATGGCATTGACCTGACAAA
>JALVEB010000036.1 GCA_027008705.1 Sedimenticola sp.
CCTTGAACTCGCCCCCCTGCTGCTCCGCCGATACCTTCGTCAGCGCCGCCGTCAGGGTGGTCTTGCCGTGGTCGACGTGGCCAATGGTGCCGACGTTGACGTGCGGCTTTGTGCGTTCGAATTTTTCCTTAGACACTGTAGCGCCCCTTCAATGTTTCTTGATGATGCTTTCCGCGATCACCGCGGGAACCTCGTTGTACTTGGCGAATTCCATGCTGTAGCTGGCCCGTCCCTGGGTTGCGCCACGCAGATCGGTGGCATAGCCGAACATCTCGGCCAGCGGCACCTCGGCGCGAATGATCTTGCCGGTCGGCGCGTCTTCCATCCCCTGCACCATCCCGCGACGACTGTTCAGATCGCCGATGACATCGCCCATGTATTCTTCCGGCGTACTGACCTCGACCTTCATGATCGGCTCGAGCAGCACCGGGTCGGCTTTCTTCGCGCCTTCCTTGAAGCCGATCGAGCCGGCGATCTTGAAGGCCGTCTCGGAGGAGTCGACATCGTGGTAGGAACCATCGAACAGCGTGACCTTGACATCCACCACCGGGTAACCGGCGATCACGCCGTTCTCCATCTGCTCCTTGACGCCCTTCTCGACCGCCGGAATGAACTCGCGTGGCACGACGCCACCAACGATCTCATTGACGAATTCGAAACCCGCGCCGGCTTCGAGCGGCTCGAGACGCAACCAGACGTGGCCATACTGACCGCGACCGCCGGATTGGCGAACGAACTTGCCTTCCGACTCGACCGCCTTACGGATGGTCTCGCGGTAGGCCACCTGGGGCGCGCCGACATTCGCCTCGACGCCGAACTCGCGCTTCATGCGGTCGACGATGATATCGAGGTGCAGCTCGCCCATGCCGGAGATGATGGTCTGCCCGGATTCCTCGTCGGTATGGACGCGGAACGACGGGTCTTCCTGCGCCAACTTGGACAGCGCAACCCCCATCTTCTCCTGATCGGCCTTGGTCTTCGGCTCGACCGCGACCGAGATCACCGGCTCGGGGAATTCCATCCGCTCCAGCGTGATGATATGGTTCGCATCACACAGGGTATCGCCGGTGGTGACATCCTTCAGACCGACCGCCGCGGCGATATCGCCAGCACGGACCTCTTTGATCTCTTCGCGTGAGTTGGCATGCATCTGCAAGATACGGCCGACCCGCTCGCGCTTGCCCTTGACCGGGTTCATCACGCTGTCGCCGGAACGCAATACGCCGGAGTAGACGCGAAAAAAGGTCAAGGTGCCGACAAAGGGGTCGGTTGCGATCTTGAACGCGAGCGCCGCGAACGGCTCGTCATCGCTGGCGTGGCGAACGCCTTCCTCGCCGTTTTCAAGCACCCCGGTGATCGGCGGCACATCGACCGGCGACGGCATCAGCTCGATGATTTTGTCGAGCATCGCCTGCACGCCCTTGTTCTTGAACGCGGAACCGAGCGTCACCGGAGTGATCTCGAGGTTCAGCGTGCGCGCGCGCAGGCCGGAGAGAATCTCGTCCTCGCTCAGCGCCTCGCCCTCGAGGTACTTCTCCATCAGCTCGTCGTTGGCCTCGGCGGCGGCCTCGATCATCTTCTCGCGCCATTCCTCACACAGCGGGCGGAGATCCGCCGGAATCTCCCGGTATTCGAAATCGACGCCCATGTTCTCTTCCTCCCAGATGATGGCTTTCATCTTGATGAGGTCGATGACACCGGCGAAGCTCTCCTCGGCGCCGATCGGCACCTGGAGCGGCACGGGCGTCGCGCCGAGGCGCTCACGCAGCTGCTCTACGACACGAAAGAAGTCCGCGCCCATGCGATCCATCTTGTTGACGAACGCCATGCGCGGAACATGATATTTGTTGGCTTGCCGCCAGACCGTTTCGGACTGCGGCTCGACACCACCGACGGCGCAGAGCACGAAGACCGCGCCATCGAGCACGCGCAACGAGCGCTCGACTTCGATCGTAAAATCGACATGCCCCGGGGTATCGATGATGTTGATCCGGTGCTGCTCGAACTGCTGGGACATGCCGCGCCAGAAACAGGTCGTCGCGGCGGAGGTGATGGTAATGCCACGCTCCTGCTCTTGCTCCATCCAGTCCATCGTCGCCGCGCCATCATGCACCTCGCCGATCTTGTGCGAGACGCCGGTGTAATACAGAACGCGCTCGGTGGTCGTGGTTTTGCCCGCATCGATGTGCGCCATGATCCCGATGTTGCGATAGCGTTCAATAGCTGTGGTGCGTGCCACGACTCGATTCCAACCTGTTTTCCGACGATGTAAAAGAGCGATTCAGCGACCCCGTGGGGCCGCCCTTTACCAGCGGTAGTGCGCGAAAGCCTTGTTGGCCTCCGCCATGCGGTGGGTGTCTTCCTTCTTTTTGAAGGCCGAACCCTTGGACTCGGACGCATCGAGCAGCTCGCCGGCGAGACGCTCGACCATCGACTTCTCGCTGCGCTTGCGCGCGGCCTCGATCAACCAACGCATGGCCAGGGTGTTACGACGATTCGGACGAACCTCGACCGGCACCTGATAGGTGGCGCCACCGACACGACGAGACTTCACCTCGACCGACGGACGCACGTTGTCGAGCGCCTGGCCCATGACATCGAGCGGATTCTCGCCGCTGCGACGCTCGTTGACCCGATCGAGCGCGCCATAGAGAATCTTTTCGGCAGCCGACTTCTTGCCGTCGACCATGACCATGTTGATGAACTTGGCCAGCAGCTGATCCCCGTACTTCGGATCCGGCAGAATCTCCCGCTTCGCTGCTACTCTTCTTCTCGCCATTGCTTTACACCCGTTCGATTATTTCTTGGGACGCTTCGCGCCATACTTGGAGCGACCCTGGCGCCGCGAATCGACGCCGGAGGTGTCCAGCGTGCCGCGCACGACGTGGTAGCGCACACCCGGCAGGTCCTTGACACGACCGCCACGAATCAACACGACCGAGTGCTCCTGAAGGTTATGCCCCTCACCGCCGATATAGCTGGTGACCTCGTAGCCGTTGGTCAGGCGTACACGAGCGACCTTGCGCAACGCGGAGTTCGGCTTCTTCGGCGTGGTCGTGTAGACGCGCGTACAGACTCCGCGCTTCTGCGGACAGGCCTCGAGCGCCGGCACCTTGCTTTTCTCGAGCTTACGTTTGCGCGGCTTGCGCACCAACTGATTGATTGTCGCCATCTAAATCCGTCTCCAAGGGACGTCTTAACTTTCTATTTCAGAAACGCCAAAAAATAGGGGCAACCAGCCCCACCCCGAATTCGACTCGGGAGGCGCCTGATTACCCGAATACACAACTGTGCGGCGCGCTCACGGGCGCCGTGGAGGCGATGCCGCCCAAGCGGACCACCTCGCAAAGAGTGGCGTATTCTAGGCAGTGCGGCCCGGCTTGTCAAGTATACTCGTCGGCCATGGATTTCCGGTTTTTCGAGACCGTTCCTCGCGCCCATGGGTCAGGCGCGGAAGCGAGTCATAGTCCATTCCATGGCGGGTTTCCGCAACGACGCCCACGGGTGCGAGGGGCGGTCGCAGTGGCCGAAAATTCATGGGCGGCGAGTATATATGCGTCACCCGCGCCAGGGCCCGTCATCCAAGCGTCGGTTCGGAAAAACGCCGTAAACAGACTCGTCGCCAGGCGACACGCTTTCGTCACGCACCGATATCGGGTTCGGGACTGTCCGCGCTCTTGAAGGCCTCTTCGGCTTTCTCCACCGCGATGGCCTGCATGTCGACCTCGCCGAGTTCGCCGGCAAGGCGGCGTTCACGCCGCTGGGTGTGATACGACAAACCCGTACCCGCCGGGATCAGGCGACCTACGATGACGTTCTCTTTCAGGCCGATCAGCTCGTCCTTGATGCCGCGCGTCGCGGCATCGGTCAGCACGCGCGTGGTCTCCTGGAACGAGGCCGCCGAGATGAACGATTCGGTCGCCAGCGAGGCCTTGGTGATGCCGAGCAGCATCGGCTCGTAGAGCGCCGGCTGCTTGCCCTCGGCGGTCAATTGCTCGTTCAGCTCGAGCAGGCGACTCTTGTCGACCTGCTCGCCGCGCAGGTACGGCGAATCGCCTGGATTAACGATCTCGACCTTGCGCAGCATCTGACGGATCACCACTTCGATGTGCTTGTCGTTGATCTTTACCCCTTGCAGGCGATAGACGTCTTGAATCTCCTTCACCAGGTATTCCGCCAGGTCACTGACGCCCTTCAGGCGCAGGATGTCATGCGGGTTGAGCTCGCCATCGGCGATGACCTCGCCCTTGACCACATGCTCGCCCTCGAAGACGTTGACGTGCCGCCATTTCGGGATCAGGTCTTCGTAGGTATTGCCATCGGCATCGGTGACCACGAGCCGTTGCTTGCCCTTGGTCTCCTTGCCGAAGCTGACGGTGCCGGTGGCCTCGGCGAGGATCGCCGGCTCTTTCGGCTTGCGCGCCTCGAACAGATCGGCGACGCGCGGCAGACCACCGGTGATGTCGCGCGTCTTGCTCGATGCCTGCGGGATGCGCGCGAGCACGTCGCCGATGCCCACCTCGGCACCGTCGCCGACGGTGACGATGGCGCCGCCCGGCAGGTAGTAGTGCGCCGGGATCTCGGTACCGGCGATGTTCAGATCGTTACCGTTCTCATCGACCAGCTTCAGCATCGGGCGCAGATCCTTGCCGCCGGCGGGCCGCTGTTTGGGATCGATGATGACCAGGGCGCTGAGGCCGGTGATCTCGTCGGTTTCGGACTGCGCGGTGACGCCCTCGATGAGGTCGACGAACTGGAGCCGCCCCTTCACCTCGGTGATGATCGGGTGGGTGTGCGGATCCCAGGTCGCGACCAACGCGCCGCCCTCGACGGACGAGCCGTCCTCTACCTGCAAAACCGCCCCATAGGGTACCTTGTAGCGCTCGCGCTCGCGCCCGAGCTCGTCGACCACCATCAGCTCGCCGGAACGCGAGACCGCGACCAGGTTGCCGTTGCTCTGGGTGACGGTCTTGATGTTGTGCAGGCGGATGGTGCCGCTGTTCTTGATTTCGATGCTGTTGACCGCGGCGGTCCGCGACGCGGCGCCACCGATATGGAAGGTGCGCATCGTCAACTGGGTGCCGGGCTCGCCGATCGACTGCGCGGCGATCACACCGACCGCCTCGCCCCGGTTGACCATGTGTCCGCGCGCGAGATCGCGGCCATAGCACGCCGCGCAGACGCCGTTGCGCGCCTCGCAGGTGATCGCCGAGCGCACTTCGACGCGGTCGACCCCGGCCTGTTCGAGGCTCTCCACCCATTTTTCATCGATCAGGGTGCCACGCGGCGCAAGCAGCTCTTCGCTTCCCGGGGTGACGACATCCTTCGCCAGCACGCGGCCGAGAATGCGCTCGCCGAGCGGCTCGACGACGTCGCCGCCCTCGATGATCGGCATCATCTCGATGCCGTTTTCGGTGCCGCAATCGTCCTCGAGCACGACCAGATCCTGGGCGACGTCGACCAGTCGCCGGGTCAGGTAACCGGCATTCGCGGTCTTCAACGCGGTGTCGGCCAGGCCCTTGCGCGCGCCGTGGGTGGAGATGAAGTACTGGAGCACGTCGAGGCCTTCGCGAAAGTTCGCGGTGATCGGCGTTTCGATGATCGAGCCGTCCGGCTTGGCCATCAGGCCACGCATGCCGGCGAGCTGGCGGATCTGGGCCTGCGAGCCACGCGCGCCCGAATCGGCCATCATGAAGATCGAGTTGAACGAATCCTGCGCGACCTCGTTGCCATCCTTGTCGATGACGGTCTCCTTGCCGAGCTTGGCCATCATCGCCTTGGCGACCTGGTCATTGGTATGCGACCAGATATCGATGACCTTGTTGTAGCGCTCGCCGGCGGTAACCAGACCGGAGGCGTATTGCTCCTCGATCTCGCGCACCTCTTCCTCGGCCGCGGCGAGGATGCTGGCCTTTTCGTCCGGCACTACCATGTCGTTGACGCCGATCGAGACGCCGGCGCGGGTGGCGAGACGGAAACCCATGTACATCAGCTGGTCGGCGAAGATCACGGTCTCCTTCAACCCGACCTGGCGATAGCAGGCGTTGATCAATGCCGAAATCTGGCGCTTGCCCATTGCTTGGTTGACCAGCTCGAACGGCAGGCCGTCGGGCAGGATCTCGGACAGCAACGCGCGTCCGACGGTGGTGTCGACCAGCTGAGTGGTGGTCACCTTGTCGCCGGTTTCCTCGTCGAACAGGGTTTCGTCGATGCGCACCTTGACCATCGCCTGGGCGTCGACGCCGCCGGATTCGTAGGCGCGGTGGACCTCGTCAAGGTTCGAGAACACCATGCCCTCGCCGCGCGCGTTGATGCGCGAACGGGTCATGTAGTAGAGCCCGAGCACGACATCCTGAGACGGCACGATGATCGGCTCGCCGTTGGCCGGCGAGAGGATGTTGTTGGTCGACATCATCAAGGTGCGCGCCTCGAGCTGCGCTTCCAGCGACAGCGGCACATGGACCGCCATCTGGTCGCCGTCGAAGTCGGCGTTGAAGGCGGTGCAGACCAACGGATGCAGCTGGATCGCCTTGCCTTCGATCAATACCGGCTCGAAAGCCTGAATGCCGAGACGGTGCAGCGTCGGAGCGCGGTTGAGCATGATCGGGTGCTCGCGGATGACCTCTTCCAGGATATCCCAGACCTCGCTGGTGCCGCGCTCGACGAGTTTCTTCGCCGCCTTGATCGTGGTCGCGGTGCCGCGGTACTGGAGCTTCGCGAAGATGAACGGCTTGAACAGCTCGAGCGCCATCTTCTTCGGCAGGCCGCACTGATGCAGGCGCAGATAGGGGCCGACGACGATGACGGAACGACCGGAATAGTCAACGCGCTTGCCGAGCAGGTTCTGGCGGAAGCGACCCTGCTTGCCCTTGATCATGTCGGCCAGCGATTTCAGCGGACGCTTGTTGCTGCCGGTGATCGCGCGACCGCGACGGCCGTTGTCCATCAAGGCATCCACCGATTCCTGCAACATGCGTTTTTCGTTGCGCACGATGATGTCCGGCGCGTTCAGATCGAGCAGGCGCTTGAGACGGTTGTTGCGATTGATGACGCGGCGGTAGAGGTCGTTGAGATCCGAGGTCGCGAAACGGCCACCGTCCAGCGGCACCAACGGACGCAGCTCAGGCGGCAGCACCGGAAGCACGGTCAGGATCATCCATTCCGGCTTGTTGCCGGAGCCGTTCAGCGATTCGAGCAGCTTCAGACGCTTCGAGAACTTCTTGATCTTGGTCTCGGACTTGGTGGCCTCGATCTCTTCGCGCAGGGTCTTGATCTCGCGCGGGATGTCGATTGACTTGAGCAGCTCGTAGATCCCCTCGGCGCCCATGTAGGCGCTGAATTCGTCGCCGTTTTCCTCGATCGCCTCGATGTATTGCTCATCGTTCAGCAACTGGCCGCGCTCGAGCGTGGTCATGCCCGGATCGGTGACGACGTAGGATTCGAAATAGAGAACGCGTTCGATATTGCGCAACGTCATGTCGAGCAGCAGGCCGATGCGCGACGGCAGCGATTTCAGAAACCAGATGTGGGCTACCGGACTGGCCAGTTCGATGTGGCCCATGCGCTCGCGCCGCACCTTGGCGAGGGTGACTTCGACGCCGCATTTCTCACACACCACGCCACGATGCTTGAGCCGCTTGTATTTTCCGCACAGGCACTCGTAGTCACTGACCGGACCGAAGATCTTGGCGCAGAACAGGCCGTCACGTTCCGGCTTGAAGGTGCGGTAGTTGATGGTTTCCGGCTTCTTGACCTCACCGAACGACCAGGAACGGATGCGGTCCGGCGACGCCAACTCGATGCGAATCGCATCGAACTCGGTGGTCTGGCCCTGTTGTTTCAGAATCTTGAGTAGATCTTTCAACGGATTCTCTCCTGCATTGCTTGCTGTGTACCCGGGACCTTCGAACCGGTCAGTCCTGTTCGAGCTCGATATTGATACCGAGCGAGCGGATCTCCTTGACCAGTACGTTGAAGGATTCGGGCATGCCCGCATCCATGGTGTGATCGCCATCGACGATGTTCTTGTACATGCGTGTGCGGCCGTTGACGTCGTCGGACTTGACGGTCAGCATCTCCTGCAAGGTATAGGCGGCGCCATAGGCCTCCAGCGCCCAAACCTCCATCTCTCCGAAGCGCTGCCCGCCGAACTGGGCCTTGCCGCCCAGCGGCTGCTGGGTGACCAGGCTGTAGGGTCCGGTCGAGCGCGCGTGCATCTTGTCGTCGACCAGGTGGTTCAGCTTCAGCATGTACATGTAGCCGACCGTGACCTCGCGCTCGAAGCGATCGCCGGTGCGGCCATCGTAGAGCACGCATTGGCCGCTGTCGGGCAGACCGCCGAGTTTCAGCAGGTGCTTGATCTCGGCTTCGGTGGCGCCGTCGAAGACGTTCGAACCCATCGGCACGCCGCCTTTCAGGTTGGCGGCCAGCTCAAGGATCTCCTCGTCGCTGAACGAGTCGAGATCTTCCTTCTTGCCACTGAAGTTGTAGACCTGATCGAGGAATTGGCGGATCTCGGCGATCTTCGCGCGCGCTTCGAGCATCTCGCCGATGCGCTCGCCGATGCCTTTCGCGGCCCACCCGAGGTGGGTTTCGAGCACCTGTCCGATGTTCATCCGCGAGGGTACGCCGAGCGGATTGAGCACGATATCGACCGGCTCGCCGTTCTCATCGAACGGCATGTCCTCGACCGGCACGATATTGGAGATGACCCCTTTGTTGCCGTGACGACCCGCCATCTTGTCGCCGGGCTGGATACGCCGCTTCACCGCGACATAGACCTTGACCATCTTCTGCACGCCGGGCGCGAGTTCATCGCCAGTGGTCAGCTTGCGCTTCTTCTCCTCGAACTTGGCGCGATAGGCCTCGCGCTGCGCCTTGATCTGCTCGGCGATCGCCTCGAGCTGCCTGGCCGCTGCCTCCTTCTGCAGGCGGATCTCCAGCCACTGGTCACGATCCAGGCCATTGAGGTAGGTCTTGGTGATCTTGTCTCCGGCCTTCAGGCCCTTCGGACCGCCGTCGGCGATCTTGCCGACCAGCATCTTGCGCACACGCTCGAAGGTGTCGTTCTCCATGATGCGCAGTTCGTCATTGAGGTCCTTGCGCACGCGGTCGAGCTCGGCTTCCTCGATCTCGATCGCGCGCGCGTCCTTTTCAACGCCGTCGCGGGTGAACACCTGCACGTCGATGACCGTGCCAACACGACCGGACGGCACGCGCAGCGAGGTATCTTTCACATCGGCGGCCTTCTCGCCGAAGATCGCGCGCAACAGTTTCTCTTCCGGGGTCATCTGGGTCTCGCCCTTCGGCGTGACCTTGCCGACCAGGATATCGCCCTCGCGCACCTCGGCACCGATGTAGACGATGCCGGATTCATCGAGCTTCGCCAGCGCGGCCTCGCCGACGTTTGGAATGTCGCCGGTGATCTCCTCTGTGCCGAGCTTGGTGTCGCGCGCCATGCAGGTCAGCTCCTCGATATGGATGGTCGTGAAGCGATCCTCTTTGACGACCTTCTCGGAGACCAGGATGGAGTCCTCGAAGTTGTAACCGTTCCACGGCATGAAGGCGATGCGCAGGTTCTGTCCGAGCGCCAGTTCACCCATGTCGGTGGACGGGCCGTCGGCCATCACATCGCCGCGCGCGACCTGGTCGCCCGGCACCACCAACGGACGCTGGTTGATGCAGGTGTTCTGATTCGAGCGCGTGTACTTGGTCAGGTTATAGATGTCGACGCCGGCCTCGCCCGGCTCGGTCTCGTTGTCGTTGACGATGACGACGATGCGCCCGGCGTCGACGCTCTCGACGCGCCCGCCGCGGCGGGCGACCACGGTCACGCCGGAATCGACCGCGACCGCGCGCTCCATCCCGGTGCCGACCAGCGGCTTCTCGGCGCGCAGCGTCGGCACCGCCTGCCGTTGCATGTTCGAGCCCATCAGGGCGCGGTTGGCGTCATCGTGCTCGAGGAAGGGGATCAACGATGCCGCCACCGAAACGATCTGCTTCGGCGACACGTCCATGTACTGGATCTTGTCCGGCGTGGTCATCGTGAACTCGTTCTCGAAGCGGCACGAAACCAGCTCATCGGTGAGTTCGCCGCTCTCGTTCAGCGTGGTATTGGCCTGGGCGATGTAGTAACGCCCTTCCTCGATCGCCGAGAGGTAGTGGATCTCGTCGCTGACCTTGCCGTCGCGGACAACGCGGTAGGGCGTTTCAAGAAAACCGTACTCGTTGGTGCGGGCATAGACCGCGAGCGAGTTGATCAAGCCGATGTTCGGCCCTTCCGGGGTCTCGATCGGACACACGCGGCCATAATGCGTCGGATGCACGTCACGCACCTCGAAGCCGGCGCGCTCGCGCGCCAGGCCACCCGGGCCGAGCGCCGAGACGCGGCGTTTGTGGGTGATCTCCGACAGCGGGTTGTTCTGATCCATGAACTGGGACAGCTGGCTGGAGCCGAAAAACTCCTTGACCGCGGCGGAAACCGGTTTGGAATTGATCAACTCTTGCGGCATCAGGCCCTCGGATTCGGCCAGCGACAGGCGCTCCTTGACCGCGCGCTCGACCCGGACCAGACCGATACGGAACTGGTTCTCGGCCATCTCGCCGACGCTGCGGATGCGGCGGTTGCCGAGGTGGTCGATGTCGTCGACCACGCCCTGCCCATTGCGGATGTCGATCAGCGCCTTCAATACATCGACGATGTCCTCCTTCGACAGCACGCCGGAACCGGTGGATTCCTCGCGGCCGAGACGACGGTTGAACTTCATCCGCCCGACCGCCGACAGATCATAGCGATCCGGCGAGAAGAACAGGTTCTGAAACAGGTTCTGCGCGGCTTCCTTGGTCGGCGGCTCGCCCGGACGCATCATCCGGTAGATCTCGATCATCGCCTCAAGTTCATTGGTGGTCGGGTCATTGCGCAGGGTGTCGGAGATATACGGCCCGCGATCGAGATCGTTGGTATAGAGCAACTCGATTTTCTTGATCCCGGCATCCTGGAGTTTTTCGAGCAACTCCTCGGTGAGCTCGTCGTTGGCCTTGGCCAACAGCTCACCGGTTTCCTGATCGACGACATTGTGCGCCAGTACCTTGCCGATCAGCGCGTCGACCGGAATATCCAGCTTCTTGATACCGGCCTTGTCGATCTGACGGATATGACGCGCGGTGACGCGGCGCCCGGCCTCGACCAGCACCTCGTCGCCGTTCTTGATATCGAAGGTCAGGGTTTCCCCACGCAGGCGGTCCGGCACCAGATCGAGCTTGAAGCCCTTCTTGGTGATCGTCACGGTATCGGTCTCGAAGAACATCTCGAGTATCTGCTCGGTGTCGTAGCCCAACGCGCGCAGCAGAATCGTCGCCGGCAGCTTGCGGCGACGGTCGATGCGCACATAGACCAGGTCTTTCGGGTCGAACTCGAAATCCAGCCAGGAACCGCGGTACGGGATCACCCGCGCCGAGAACAGCAGCTTGCCGGAGGAGTGGGTCTTGCCCTTGTCGTGGTCGAAGAACACGCCCGGCGAACGGTGCAGCTGCGAGACGATGACGCGTTCGGTACCGTTGATGACGAAAGTGCCATTGTCGGTCATCAGCGGCAGTTCTCCCATGTAGATCTCCTGCTCGCGCACGTCCTTGACGACCTTGGCGCCGGCCGGCGCATCCTTATCGTAGATCACCAGACGCACCAGCACGCGCAACGGCGCGGCATAGATCGCGCCGCGCAGCTGGCACTCGCGCACATCGAAGACCGGTTCGCCGAGACGGTAGCTGACATACTCCAGCACCGCGTTGCCAGAATAGCTGGCAATCGGGAAGACCGAGCTGAACGCGGCATGCAGACCCTTGTTCTTGCGCTCCGCCGGCGGCACGTCCGCCTGCAGAAAGCCACGGTAGGAATCGATCTGGGTAGCCAGCAGGTATGGCACGTCCAGCACGCTCTGACGTTTACTGAAATCCTTGCGGATGCGCTTTTTCTCGGTAAAGGAGTAGGCCATGATTCAGCGTCCCTCGGGGTCGACAAGGTGGCGGGCGCATGCCCGCGGGGGATAAAATTCCGTGACGCCGCCAGGCGCTTGCGCGCCCGACAACTTCCGCTTCTTCAGAAGCGGCAAAAGGCCGGTGGCATTACACCACCAGCCTATAGCCGTTGAACGGCTTCCGACGAACAAGTCGATTACTTGACTTCGACAGTCGCGCCGGCTTCTTCCAGTTGCTTCTTCAACTCTTCCGCTTCTTCCTTCGAAACACCTTCCTTCAGCGTGGTCGGGGTGTTCTCCACCGCTTCCTTCGCTTCCTTCAGGCCCAGACCGGTAACCGCGCGAACCGCCTTGATCACCGCGACCTTGTTGGATCCGAAGCTGGTCAGAACCACGTCGAACTCGGTCTGCTCCTCGGCCGCGCCGCCGGCGTCACCGCCGCCCGCCGGAGCCACGGCAACCGCCGCGGCCGCCGCGGAAACGCCGAACTTCTCTTCCATATCGGAGATCAGTTCGACCACTTCCATCACGGTCATGTTAGAGATCGCTTCCAGAATGTCTTCTTTCGAAACCGCCATTGTTTAGACTCCCAAATAACAGATACATGTCTCCCGATCGAAATCGATCAGGCCGCTTCTTTTGCGTCGCGAATCGCCGCCACGGTACGCACCAGCTTGCCCGGCACCTCGTTGATCGTGCGGGCCAGTTTTTCCACCGGCGCCTTCATCACCGCCATCAGCATGCTGACGGCCTGATCGTAGGTCGGCATCTTGGCCAGCGTGGTGATCTCGGACGGATCAAGCAGCTTGCCGCCGATGGAAACCATCTTGACTTCCAGCAGCTTGTGCTCCTTCGCGAAATCCTCGATCACGCGCGCGGCGGCTCCCGGATCCTCCAACGAGAAGGCGAACACCAGCGGGCCGACCATGCCGTCCGCCATGCATTCGAAATCCGTGCCCTCCACCGCGCGGCGGGCCAGAGTGTTCTTGACCACTCGCAGATAGACGTTGTCACCACGCGCCTTCGCGCGCAACGCCGTCATTTCGTCCACGGTCAAGCCACGATATTCCGCCGCAACCGCCGAGTAGGCCTTGGCCGCGACTTCCGCAACTTCAGCGACAATGGCTTTCTTCTGCTCGAGATTGAGTGCCATATCGTCACTTCTCCTGTAGACGGGAACCCGGGCCAAGGCCCCCGATTCCCGATTCGACAACCCGGCACTGACGGAAAGCCAGGCCGGAAGATAGTGCACCGTCAGCAGAGAGTCTGTCTCGGGCGCACCGCCTGCGCGGGCGGCGCATGCCATTGAGCCGGAAACCGGCACCCGCGGTCTTTGACGGCTCACGATGCGTGGCTTACGCATCGACGCCTCAAAGTTGATCACGACACGGCCAGGCCGCGCCGTTTCGACCCCATGCGGGATCAGATATCCAGCGTCGCCTGATCCAATACCAAGCCCGGCCCCATCGTCGAGGAGACCGTAACCTTCTTCAGGTAAACGCCCTTCGCCGAGCTCGGCTTGCGCTTCTTCAGATCCGCGATCAGCGATTCGAGGTTTTCCTTCAGCTGTGCCGGCTCAAAATTCACCGTGCCGATGCCGGCATGCACGATGCCGGTCTTGTCGGTACGGTAGCGCACCTGACCGGCCTTTGCGTTCTTCACCGCCTCGGCGACGTTCGGGGTGACCGTGCCCACCTTCGGATTCGGCATCAAGCCGCGCGGGCCGAGAATCTGGCCGAGCTGACCGACCACGCGCATCGCGTCCGGAGAGGCGATGACGACATCAAAATCCAGATTGCCGGCTTTGACCTGCTCGGCAAGATCGTCCATTCCGACGACATCGGCTCCGGCCGCCTTGGCCGCCTCGGCGTTCTCCCCCTGGGCGAACACCGCGACCCGAACCGACTTTCCGGTACCGTGCGGCAACACCGTGGCGCCGCGCACAACTTGGTCGGACTTACGCGGGTCGACTCCAAGATTGACCGCGACATCGATCGACTCGGGAAACTTTACCGAGGAGACCTCCTTCAGCAACGAGAAAGCCTCACCGGCATCGTACGCCTTCTCCGGCTGGATCTTTTCACGGATCGCCTTCATGCGCTTGGACAGCTTGGCCATTATTCTTCCACCCCTTCGACAATCAGTCCCATGGAACGCGCGCTTCCGGCAATGGTGCGAACCGCCGCGTCCATATCCGCCGCGGTCAGGTCTTCCATCTTCAGCTTGGCAATCTCTTCGAGCTGCTCGCGCGTCACCGTGCCCACCTTTTTCAGGTTGGGCTCACCGCTCCCTTTCGGGATACCGACCGCCTTCTTCAACAGCACCGAGGCCGGCGGCGTCTTCGTGATGAAGGTAAAGCTGCGGTCACTGTAGACACTGATGACCACCGGCACGGCCATGCCCTTCTCGATGTTCTGCGTCTTCGCGTTGAAGGCCTTGCAGAATTCCATGATGTTGACGCCGTGCTGACCCAGCGCGGGACCGACCGGGGGGCTGGGATTGGCCTCCTGAGCCGGGACCTGAAGCTTGATGTAGGCTTCGATCTTCTTTGCCATGATTCACTCCTGAACGGGTACCAACGCCTCGCGGCTCCCCGTGGACAAACGAAAGCCATGCGCGCAGGCGCATGGCAGCGGGAGCGGCTCGCACCCGCTCCGGATCGTCAGCTCTTTTCGACCTGACTGAATTCGAGATCGACCGGCGTCGAACGCCCGAAGATCAGAACCGATACCTTCAGACGGCTCTTGTCGTAATCGACGTCTTCGACGACGCCGTTGAAGTCATTGAATGGACCGTCGATGACGCGCACCACCTCGCCCGGCTCGAACAAGATCTTCGGACGCGGCTTGTCGGCTCCATCCTCCATCCGCTGCAGGATGGCGTCGGCTTCCTTCTGGGTAATCGGGGCCGGCTTGTCGTTGGTGCCACCGATGAAACCGAGCACGCGGGGCACATCCTTGACCAAGTGCCAGGTGTCGTCGTTCATCTCCATCTCGACGAGCACATAGCCGGGAAAGAACTTGCGTTCACTCTTGCGCTGCTGGCCGCCACGCATCTCGACGACCTCCTCGGTCGGCACCAGGATCTCGCCGAACTGTTCTTCCATGCCGTAACGCTTGATACGCTCGGCAAGCGAACGCTTGACCTGAGCCTCGTATCCCGAAAAGGCCTGAACTACGTACCAACGCTTGGCCATCGTTCAGCCCCCATGTCCGGTCAGTGCCTTGACGATCGCAAACAGAATCGCATCGACACCCCACATGAACAGGGACATCAGGATCACGACAAGCAACACGATCAACGTGGTCTGCATCGCATCCTGGCGCGTCGGCCATACGACCTTGCGCACCTCGGTGCGCGAATCGATCAGAAACGACCAGATCGCGCGCCCTTTTTCGGTCTGCACCGCGACCAGACCCGCCGCGGCGACCGCTGCCAAAAGACCGATGACCCGCAGTAGATTCGAATGCCCCTCGAACCAGTAGAAGCCCACGACGCCGCCGATCAACAGGATCACGGCAATCAGGAACTTCAGGGTATCGAGAGCCGTTGAAGAGGCTTCAGCGTTTGCATTCATGCTACTAGGTAACCCGCCTTGAATATGGCAGGCCAGGAGGGACTCGAACCCCCAACCTGCGGTTTTGGAGACCGCTGCTCTACCAGTTGAGCTACTGGCCTGGAAACGACGAACGGGACGCCCGCGCGGAGCGCCCCGAACTTTGTATCAATAAGATGTACTTACTCGATGATTTTCGAAACGACGCCAGCGCCGACCGTGCGCCCCCCTTCGCGGATCGCGAAGCGCAGCCCTTCTTCCATCGCGATCGGCGCGATCAGCTTGACGGTCA
>JALVEB010000037.1 GCA_027008705.1 Sedimenticola sp.
GGCCGGGGCAAGGGGTCAGCGCCAGCGGGCGGACGCCCTGCCTTCGCCAGTGCCGGCCCAATGCGCGCCAGCATGCCAGGCGTTGGCCATGCGGCGGATACTGGCCGAGGTCGGAGAGGATCACCACGCCATCGCCGGCGTCCAGATGGTGGGCGCGCAGGCGGGTTTCGATCTGCTCGGCGGTCAGGTGTCGGCCGAGGCGAAGCCGTTCGACCCGGTTGCGCCCGAACAGCCGGATCAGGCGCGCCGCGAGCCGTTCGAAATCCGGTTGGAAGGGCATCAGCGGCGCGGCGCCGTCCTGCACCAGCAGGATGCGACCGGCCAGGGCGGCGCGGCGCTGGCGCGGGGTGCGGTTCAGCGGGCGCGCCTCGGCCAGGGCGCGAATCCAGCAGGCGATATCGATCTGCCGGGTCTCGCGCTGGCGAAGCAGCGATTTCCGCACGAAGGGCCACAGCCGGCGCCACGGCAGCAGCGGCAATTCGCGGTAGGCGGGATCGCCGACCGGGGGCGGGGCCTGCTCCGGCGCCTCGACGGGAAGGGGTTCAGGCGTTGCCGGCGGCTCGAAGGGCCGAATCCCGGCGACATACCAGTAGGCCAGGGTGCGTGGATCGAAGGCGCGGGGCGAAGATCCGGCAGGCGCTTGCCGCGTGCGCCCTTCTCCACCTCCCGCAGCGCCGCCGGTGGGTGACCGCCGGGGCGGCTCCGGGTCTTTTGCTTCATAGCGGTAGCCGAGCAGTTGACCGATGTCGGCCCGGTTCAGGCCGGTATCCCGACCGATCAGGTCGAGCAGCGTGGCGATGCCGGTCAGGGTTGGACGCTGGCTCACAGATCGCTTTCATCCAGCGCCGAGCCGGCCTTGCCGAGCACGAAGGGGCGCATCTCTTCGAGCAGGTCGCGTTGGGCCTGTTTGTCGCCGCCGGCGAGGCGATCCACCACGCGCAACAGGTCGAGGTACTCCGCCGGGCCGGGTGGCGGCTGGTGGGCCGCCTCGGCGGCGATCCGTTCCTTGCGCAGCAACTCGGCCGCCTCGATGAACAGGGATTGGTCCAGCCGATCCTTGAAGTGCGCGTGGGCGTATTTCCGCATGGCGGCGGTGAAGGCGGTTTCGTCATCGTTTTTCGGCAGCGCGATGCGCAAGACCAGGCAGCGGCGCACAAAGGCCGGCGGCAGTTCGCGATCCTCGTTGGTGGTGACGATGATCAGCGGCTTGTCCGCGCCGTTGGAGGCCACGACCTCGCCATGCGGGGTGGTGAAGGATTGGTTGCCGAGCAGTTCCAGCAGGCCGTTGGGCAGGTCGATATCGGCCTTGTCGATCTCGTCGATCAGCACGACGTTGCCGTTTTTCGCATATTCCTCCGGCATCAGGCGTGGATCGGGGGATTTCCCGGCGCCGTCTTGCCGCTGGTTGCGTTTCCGCGCCGTTTCCGGGTTCAACGCCCACCACAGCGGGCCGGGCGCGCGACGGCATCGTATTGCCACAGCAGATCCTGGTATTCGGTGCGAGGCTGGACGACCACGCTGATGAACTGCATCTTTCGGCATTCCGCAACCGCGCGCGCAAGCTGGCTCTTGCCGACGCCTGGCTTGCCGCGGATCAGCAGCGGCCGGCCGGCGTGCCAGGCGGCGACCACGGCTTTCATGTGGTCCGGCTCGAAGTAGTGATATGCCTCGGGCCACGAGCCACGGGCTTCGAGTTTCAGGGTCTGGCCCAGAGGGAAGTCCTGGAGTTTCATCGATATTTTTCCAGCAGGGTATGGAGTTTGCGGATGCGGTTCTGAATGAAGTGGCCTGGATTGCCAACGTTGGTGAGCGCGAACACGCGCCGGCCAGCCTCCACGCCGAGACTGACGATATCCAGGCAGGGCAGCAGCTCTTGCAACTGGACCAGCACGGTATCGGTGAAGACGTGGCCAAAATCGGTTTCATCGAGCAGGCTGACGAACTTGCCTTCGCCATCGGCGCGCGCCTGGCAGATCTCGGCATTCAGCTTGTCACGCTCCTCCTTGCGTAAGATCTCGTCGGCGTTCTTGCCCGCCCAGTCGCACAGGCCGGCCATCTGGTTCCAGAGATAGGTCAGCAGCCCATCGAGCTGGCGCTTCGAGTCTTCGCCCCACTCGACCCGGCTGGAGCCCAGGTCCCCCTCCGGCCTGCCATCGGGAAGGTAACGCAGATTGCGCCGCTGCCTGTCCGCCATAGTGAACTCGGCGGCATGCACCGATTTCTCCAGCAACCGGATAAAGCGCTGGTTCTCGATCTCTTTCAGGCTGGTGGCATCCACCACCACCCGCAGTAGCGTGAAATAACAGGATTTCGCCGCGCGCTTGACCGCGGGGCGCTGTTCTCCGCTCGCGCGCTGCAACGCGCTCTCGATGGCCTGGTAGAGGTCGCCGATCGCTTCGCCGAAATTCTCACCACTGTGGCTGACCAGCGTTTTCGCGATCGAGCGAGGATCCGGGGCACACCCGCTCAGCTTGTGCGCAACGCTGTCGCACAGCGCGGAGTGGCCGCACAACGCATCATTGATCGAGGCCTCGATCTTGCGCAGGTAGGCAGCGTGCGCCTCGTCATCCGGCGGCTCGACAACGGCGCCGCGCGCTGAAGAGCGAATGCGGTGGCGCTTGCGGACAAAATCCCACAACGGCCCGGCGGCCTGTTTCAATCGGGATGCAGCCGGCAGCGGCTCCATCGCGATCGGCCGGAGCGCGGTGAACAGGTGGTCGGCGCTGTCGGCGAAGCGCTTGTAGCGGACTTTTTCCTCATCAGTCAGGTCCGGATTATTGGCCTGCTCGCGCCAGTATGCCTGGAATCGGCCGGGGCTTTCCTTGTCCAGCACCCAGTCGTCTTCAAGGAAGACGAAGGCCACGCCCGCCAGCGAGTCGCGACGCCCGCTGGCGCCGACCAGCTCGGCGACGCAGTGCTCGGACTGGAAATACGCCTCGCTCAGCACCAGCAGCAGATGATCGGCCGACATCAGGTCTTCCATGAAATGCGTAAACTTATCGCCGGGCGCGATCTCATTGTCGTCGATCTTGAGTTCGATATCGTCCGGGCAACGCTTGACCAGCTTCTTCAGGTATTTCGGCCGCTTGCCGTTGCGACGGCGATAGGAGACATAGCAGGGGATCTTGCCATTCATCGAGCCTCCTTGCGATCAGTAAGCGAGCAGCAGCCCGACGACCACGATCCCCACCAGCAGCCCGAGGTAGAAGGCGCGCAAGGTGACCGACCACATTACCGAGGCGACATGGTCCGGCGGGCACTTATGGCGCGCCGGGTTCATGTCGAAATCGATCTGATCGGGGGCTTTCTGGCGCACTTTGTCATAGACGCAGCGGAACAGCCGTTCCTGGCGCAGAAACCAGGCATCCAGCACCCAGAATACACTCACCGGGTAGAGCGCAAGCCAGATGAACCAGGGGTTGGCGTCTTTGGCGGCCAGCGCGAACAGCGCGGCGACCAGGGTCACGGCCCAGCCTTTCAGCAGAAAGCTGTTGTGCGCCATGCGGCTGATAATGGCCTGGAGCATCTCGAGGTGCTTGAGCTTGGCTTCCATTGTGTCCATGTCTGTGAACCCCGCGCGAGCCGATGAATGGATTCGATGCTACTCAATCGCTCGGGGGCTTACAATCCCGTGCGCGATGCGGGAAACGGGGTTTGTGCAAGAAACCGCTGTAGGCCGGTTCAAGCGCGGCGGAACCGGCCGCGGCGGGGCCGCGCAATCGCGCCGTTGCCCGATCCGCCGCGCTTGATCGGGCCTGCGCCCGCATGGCAATAAACCGCTGTAGGCCAGTTCAAGCGTAGCGGAACCGGCTGCGGCGAGGCCGCGCAACTGCGCCGTTGCCCGATCCGCTGCGCTTGATCGGGCCTACGCCCGCACGGCAATAAACCGCTGTAGGCCGGTTCAAGCGCAGCGGAACCGGCTGCGGCGGGGCCGCGCAACTGCGCCGCTGCCCGATCCGCTGCGCTTGATCGGGCCTGCGCCCGCATGGCAAAAAAACCGCTGTAGGCCGGTTCAAGTACCGCGGAACCGGCTGCGGCGAGGCCGCGCAATCGCGCCGCTACCCGATCCGCTGCGCTTGATCGGGCCTGCGCCTTTACCAGGATCAACCCGCGAGCGGGTCGGCGGGTTTCGGCGCTTCTTTCGGCATCTGGTTGCCGAAGCGGGTTGCGAAGTGGAATACGTCTTCGGCGCAGACGTCGATGCAGCGCCCGCAGTTGGTACAGTGTTCGGCCAGGATCACGGGGCCGATGCCCTTGTCCGCGCCTTTCAGCGCCGGGCGGATCACTTGGGGCTCGGGGCAGACGGCGAAGCAGTCCATGCAATCGTCGCACTGGGCGCGTTTGTCGGCGGTGACGCGCACCAGGCTGAGTTTTCCGGGCAGGCTGTAGAAGGCGCCGACCGGACACAGCCGGCCGCACCAGCCGTGTTTGCTGACGAACAGGTCGAACAGGAACACGGCGAGGATCACCGCCCAGGCAAAGCCCATGCCGAAGATGATGCCGCGATGCATCATCGAGACGGGGTTGACCAGTTCCCACGCCAGTGAGCCGGAGAGCATCGCGAGCAACAGGGTGGCGCCGAGCATCCAGTAGCGGGTGTTCTTGTCGATCGCCGCGCCGTTGCCACGGATGTTGAGTTTGCGGCGCAGCCAGCTGGCAAGGTCGGTTACGAGGTTCACCGGGCACACCCAGGAACAGTAGCTGCGTCCGCCGACGATGAGATAGAAGCCCAGCACGATCGCGGCGCCGAGGAAGGCGGTCGAAACCGGCAGCATGCCGGCGACCAGGGTCTGCAAGAGGACGTAGGGATCGGTCAGCGGCAAGACGTCCAGCGTAAG